>JAEXPB010000432.1 GCA_023438965.1 Bacillota bacterium
CGCTATCTGCCGGAGGACGGCTTTGGCTATCCCATGAAAATGAATGTCGACCACCGCGGATCTTTCACGGAATTTATCCGGACGCCCGATCGCGGCCAGGTTTCCGTCAATATTTCCAAGCCGGGCATTGTCAAGGGGAATCACTGGCATCATTCGAAAAACGAAAAATTCCTGGTTGTCAGCGGCACCGGCGTCATCCGGTTCCGGCGAATCGACTCGGACCGAATCCTGGAGTACTTTGTCAGCGGCGACAAGCTGGAAGTCATCGACATTCCGACCGGCTATACCCATAATATTGAAAATCTCGGTCCGACCGACCTGATCACGATCATGTGGGTCAACGAATGCTTTGATCCCGCGAAACCGGACACCTATTTTCTGGAGGTATGAACGTGGCTGACAAACTCAAGGTCATGACCATTCTCGGCACCAGGCCGGAAATAATCCGGCTTTCCGCCTGCATCAAGGCCTGCGACAAGTACTTCAACCATCTGCTGGTCCATACCGGCCAGAACTGGGATTATTCCTTGAACCAGGTCTTCTTCGAGGACCTGGGCCTGCGGGCGCCGGACTATTTCCTCAACAGCGTCGGCCAGGATCTCGGCGAGACCATGGGCAACATCATCGCCAAGTCCTATGCGGTGATCCGGCAGGAAAAGCCGGACGCGGTGCTCGTCCTCGGCGATACCAATTCCGCCTTGTCGGCCATTGCGGCGAAACGGCTCAAGGTGCCGATCTTTCATATGGAAGCCGGCAACCGCTGCTGGGACTGGAATGTTTCCGAAATGATCAACCGGAAGATTGTCGACCATATTTCGGACATCAACCTGCCCTATACGGAACACAGCCGCCGCTACCTGCTGTCGGAAGGCCTGGATGGCAAGACCATTTTCGTGACCGGCTCACCGATGCGCGAAGTCCTGAACGATCACCTGGCCAGGATCCAGGCGTCGGACATCCTGCCGAAACTTGGCCTGGAAAAGAAAAAATACATCCTGCTTTCGGCGCACCGGGAAGAGAACATCGACCTGGAGGATAATTTCCTGTCCATGATGCAGTCGGTCAACCGGATCGCCGAAAAGTACCGGCTGCCGATCATCTATTCCATGCACCCCCGCAGCAAGAAATTCATCGAGCAGCGGCAATTCGCCTTCCACCCGCTGGTTCAAAGCATGAAGCCGTTTGGCTTTATCGATTACAACCATCTGCAGATGAACGCCTATTGTGTCCTGTCGGACAGCGGCACGCTTTCCGAAGAGAGTGCGATGCTCGGTTTCCCCGGCGTGCTCATCCGCACCTCCACCGAACGGCCGGAGGTCCTGGACAAGGGCACGATCATCATTGGCGGCATTGCCGGCGATGACGTCGAGCAATCGGTCGAATTGGCGGTCGCCATGCATGAAAACGGCGAAAAGACCGTGATGGCCGAAGATTATGCGGATACGAATGTCTCGGTCAAAATCGTCAAGATCATCCAAAGCTATGCGAAGATCGTCAATCTGACGACCTGGATCAAATAATGAACGGCAAATTGCTGTCGGTCATCATTGTCAGCTACAAGAACCTGGAAATCGTGATCGATTGCCTGGATTCGATCCGGCAGTTCAACGACCTGGGCGACGCCCTGGAGACCATTATTGTGGACAACAGCCCGGAAACCGGCATCTTCGATCATGTGCGGGCGCATTATCCGGAAGTGACCATCGTGCGCAACGCGAACCGGGGTTTCGGCCAGGGCAACAATGTCGGCGCCGGGATTGCCGTCGGCCGTTATCTGCTGTTCCTCAACCCGGACACCATCCTGATTGAACCGGTTTTCCGCTTCGCCGCGGACCGGTTCGAGCGGTGCGCGGACTTGGGCCTGTTCGGCGTCAAGCTGGTCGACGCCGCCCGCCGGGACAATCTGTCGTTCTACTGGATCGACCGGCACAGTTTCTGGCATGCCCAGCTGATCAAAATCTGCAACCGGCTGAACATTTACCTGGATGGCCGCATGTATATCGCCGGCGCGGATATCTTCATCCGCCGGGAGCTCTTCCTGGCCTGCGGCCAGTTTGACGAAAACATTTTCATGTATTACGAGGAACCGGATCTGACCAAGCGGGTGCGCGCGCTGAAGGCCAGAACCGCATTCTTCGGCAACCGGAAAATCGTGCATCTGGAAGGGCAGGCTTCGGGCAGCAACGAAGCCGCATTGCGCCGCCGGCTGGACTCGGCCCGGTATTACTGCCGGAAATACAGCCTGAGTTTCACCGGCCAGCTCAAGCGGGAAAAACGCTACGAGAGGTTCAAACTGCTGGTCTTCAATCTGTTGCGGCGGGGCGGAGCGGCCGGCTGCAGGGACAACATCCGGATTTATGACGAATATCTCCGCCAGGCAGGCGTCCAGTGAAAACCAGGCAGATTATCAAAAACATGCTTTACGCCTTCACCGCTCAGGGCATCTCCCTGTTGATGAGCCTGACCGTGTCCCTGATCATCCCGAAATTCCTGGGGGTCACGGAATACAGCTACTGGCAGCTGTTCTTGTTTTATGCCAGTTATCTGGGCTTTTTCCATTTTGGCCTGAACGATGGCCTCTACCTGCGCAAGGGCGGCGAGCAGTACGAGCAACTGGATTTCGATTCGGTCGGTACCCAGCTGAAGGTTGCTTTCGGCTTCCATTGCCTGGTCGCCGTCGCCATCATCGTCGCCAGCTTGATGCTGGAAGCGGACGGGAACCGCCGGTTCATCTGGATCTGCGTCGCGCTTTACCTGCCGGTCTACAACGCCGTGGCCTTCTTCAATGTCCTGTTCCAGGCCGTCAACCGCATCAAATTGTATTCCATCGTCTTTTCCATTGACAAGGCGTTCATCATCCTGTCGGTCATCATCCTCCTCCTGGCTGGCTACCGGTCCTTTACCTGGTACATTCTGGCTTATGTGGCGGGCTTGGCTCTCACGCTGCTTTATTGCACCTGGCGCGCCCGGGAGATCATCTGCTCGCGCTTGATGCCGCTGCACCGCATCCTGCCGGAGATCAGGGCGAACATTGCCTGCGGCATCAAACTCATGCTGTCGAACATCGCCAGCATCCTGATCGTCGGCATCGGCCGTTTCATCGTCGACCAGATCTGGGGCATCGCCGCTTTCGGCAAATTCTCGCTGGCCATCGCCATTTCATCGATCTTCCTGCTGTTTATCAACCAGTTGGGCAATGTCCTGTTTCCGGCGTTGAAGAACACCAATGAGCAGAACATGAAGAAATTCTACGATTTTTCCCGCGAACTGATCGGACTGCTCTTTGCGGCTGTTTTCCTGGCCTACATGCCGATCAAGTACCTGCTTGGGCTATGGCTGCCGCAATATGGCGAGAGCCTGCCCTACCTGGCCCTGCTGTTGCCGCTCTGCACCTATGACGGTAAGATGAACATGCTGTGCATGACGTATTTCAAGGTCTTGCGCAAGGAGAAGCAACTCCTGCAGATCAACATCCTGTCGATTGCCGTCAGCCTGGTTCTCAGCCTGATCGGCGGGTATTGGCTGAAAGACATCTACTGCGTCGTCCTGGCCATGGTGGTGGTGGTCGCGTTCCGCAGCATCATCGCCGAAATCCTGCTGGCCCGGCTGATGGGCGCCTCCGTGACCAAAAACCTGATTGCCGATTTCCTGCTGGCCGCAATCTTCATGACCTGCTC
>JAEXPB010000438.1 GCA_023438965.1 Bacillota bacterium
CTGTCCAAACGCTCACAGTACCTGGGCACGATGTCCACCGGCTTTGAGGAACTGGGCCAGGGCGGCCGGCCCGGCAGCGTCTGCGGCGCCTATGGCTGCATCCAGGCCTGTCATGGCTACCTGAAAGGCATCGGCCGCGTCAGCAAGACCGGTCAGGCAGCCGCGCCGGCATCAACCGGACCAGCGGCGGCGAAACCGGTAAATCCGCCGGAAGCGGCGAACGAACCATCCGGCGCCGATCAGGCCAAGGAGGCGTAAGAACATGCTGAGCAAGGAAAAATTATTGGCTTATGCGAAAAAGAGCGGCATTGACCTGGTGGCGGTGGCGCCGGCTGAGCGCTTCGCTGACGTCGAGCCGCAGCGCAGCCCGCTGACCATTTTCCCGCAGGCCCGTTCAATCCTGATCTGCGCCCGCGAGATCCCGCGCGGCACATTCCGCGGCATTGAGGAAGGCACCCTCTGGAGCCGGGCCGGCCGTTTGATCGAAGCGATCCATATGTACGCGCTGGCCCGCTGCCTGGAGGACGAAGGCGCGATTGCCGTGCCCTGCAGCCCGCTGGCGGCCGAACGCTGGCCGGAAGGCGTGCCGTTCCGCGGCGGCAAAATCGAGCCTAACGTCTATCCGGAGCTGGAATATGCCGTCGTGGCCTGCGGCCTCGGCGAGATCGGCACTTGCGGCCTGGTCCTGACGCCGCAGTTCGGCACCCGGCAGGCCCTGGGCATGATCATCACCGACCTGGAAATCGAGACGGATCCGGTCTTCACCGGCCACGTCTGCGACCGCGAGCATTGCGTCGACTGTGTCGAAGCCTGCCCGATGGGCGCCATCGAGCCGGCCAAAGCCACCGAGCGGACCATCTGCGGCGTCACCTTCCGGGTGGCCGGCGTCAACCGGCTGAAATGCCGGTATTGCCCGAATGGCGCCTTCCCGGACACCACCCACAAGGAAGCGATGCCCAACCGGCTGACCGCGGCTTGCGGCCGGGCCTGCCTGGCCCATCTCGATGCCAGCGGCACGCTGGAGCGCCAGTACCGGACACCCTTCCGTCGCAGGCCGCCGTGGGGATTCGACCTGAACGACCTGTAAGGGGCAGCGGGCAGGGAAGGGTTTATAGGCACCAAAATTATAAAATACCGCTGGAAATGCTGCATGCATGGCAGGCGGCGAAGTTCGGAATACGACCAGTATTCCGAACTTTTTTTGCAGGGATAATGCCCAACCATCCGTTGCTTCGATTATTTTCATGATCGCGGTGTTCATCATGCCATACCTGTTTCGTTATAAATAATATAGAATATTTGCAACGAAAGATAAAATGATGCGCTCTATATTGGCATCTCAATATCTTAAAATTTGCGCAAGATGGACAATTCATTCGAGGTGAAGAACAGCATGAAAAACATCATCATCGCCGGTCCGTCAAGATCCGGCAAATCGACATTAGCCAAGAAATTAGGCGAAGCGTTCGACTACTTTGTCATCAGTGTCGACAAACTGGCCGCCATGTTTCAAGGTGCCTATCCGCAACTGAATATCAAGCTGAACGGGAATAGAAGGCAGACCACCGACAATTTGGCACCGTTCCTGGGCCATTTCCTCGGCGCATTCACTGCCAACCACGGCGTTACTAATGAATTAAACCTGCGGGCGCATGCGGTGAAGGGAAACCGGTTTGTGTTGGAAGGCGGTTATTTTAATTTTGAGATAATATTACCTGTTTTAAAAATGTATGGAATAGAGGACTTGAAAGAACATTTCATCCTGATCGGGCTGGTTCAGAACAGAAAAACGGCTGATGACTTTTTCAGCGATTTCCGGCAATACGATACAGAAGACGATTGGACCGATCATCTAAGTGATGATGACCTGCGCGATGTGAGTCAGGAAGCCATTCAATTCAGTCGTTCGATGACGGATCATTTGGTGCAAAACGGCTTTACGATCTATGATACGTCGACGGACCGGGAGCAGGTTTTGAATCAGATTATCGAAGATATCAAGTCGGAAATGGTGTGATTGAGTAAAGCATTATCCTTGACACCCGCTGGCCAGCAGGTTAAAATGATCTCCTGATAGGAGAATTTTATTATGGGTCTTTACCGTAAAATAGTGGCGACCTCATTTAAGACCTTCTCCACCCGCCGCTTCAATTTCTACATTTCGACCATCTTCGGCTTCCTGGAGCTGGTTCTGAAGATCAGCATCTGGCAGGCCCTGTTTGCCGCCCGTAACGGCGGCAACCTGGCCGGCATCAGCTTGCAGGATATGATCGCCTATAACATTATCAGCACTTTCACGGAATCATTCGTTGCCTGCCGGATCATGAACGATATCAACGAAATGGTCCAGAAGGGCGAGATCGGCTTACGCCTCTTGCTGCCGCTGGGATTCCGCCGGCACATGCTCTGCACGACGCTGGCGACGAACCTGCTCTGGACGCTGTACACAGCCTTGCCGCCGGTCCTGGTCGCCAGCCTGATCTACGGTTTCCGCTTCGACTTGCGGCCAGTCAACATTTTGCTGTACCTTCTGTCCCTGGTCCTGGCCGTGCTGATCGGCTTCTATCTGCAATTCCTGCTCGGGCTGCTGGTCTTCTGGGTCCGGAACGCCTTCTTTCTGGACTGGATGACCGGCGCCCTGATGTCGCTTTTTACCGGATCCTTCGTCCCGATGTGGTTCTTTCCGGGCTGGCTGAATGCCCTGAGTGTTGCGC
>JAEXPB010000440.1 GCA_023438965.1 Bacillota bacterium
GGCCAAGGAAGAGATTCACAAGACCAGGCTTGAATTTGAAAAGGATGTCCGGGAAAAGAAAACGGAACTGCAGCGTGAGCGCAACCGTCTGGACCAGAAAGAAGAATCCCTGGACCGCAAGCTGGAAGTGCTCGACCAGAAGGAAGAGGCTCTGGATACCCGGGTCAGCGATGTGCTGGCGCTGGAAGAACGGGCCAGGGAACTGGAGAAGCAGAAAGTCACTGAACTGGAGCGGATCTCCAACCTGACTGTCGAAGACGCCCGGAACCTGGTGCTGGATGAAGCCCGCCAGGAATACCGGCATGACATGGCCGTCATGCTGCGCCAGATGGAGGAGGCGACCAAAGAGGAAGCCGACCGCAAGGCGAAAGACATCATTGTGAGCTCCATCCAGCGATATGCCGCGGATTACGTGTCGGAATCGACCGTATCCGTGGTCACCCTGCCGAACGATGAGATGAAGGGCCGGATCATTGGCCGCGAAGGCCGCAACATCCGGACGATCGAGACCCTGACCGGCGTTGACCTGATCATCGACGATACGCCGGAAGCCGTCATTTTGTCCAGCTTTGATCCGATCCGCCGGGAGATAGCCCGGATTACGATCGACAAGCTGATTATCGACGGCCGGATCCATCCCGCCCGCATCGAGGAAATGGTCGAGAAAGCCCGCAAGGAA
Organism: Bacillota bacterium; assembly: GCA_023438965.1. GTDB lineage: Bacteria > Bacillota > Clostridia > Saccharofermentanales > UBA5734 > UBA8949. The sequence continues at coordinate 680 of JAEXPB010000440.1, forward strand.
GTTGACGCGACCATCAAGCAGGAAGGCGACCGTGCCGTTTTTGAAACCGGCATTATGGGACTGCATCCCGAAATCATCAAATTGCTGGGCAAGCTTCGCTATCGCACCAGCTACGGCCAGAATGTCCTGCAGCACTCGATTGAAGTCTGCTGGCTGGCCGGCATGATGGCCTCGGAACTGGGTCTGGATGTCATGATGGCCAAACGGGCCGGCTTGCTGCATGATCTGGGCAAGGCCGCCGACTTTGAAATGGAAGGTTCCCATATTACGCTGGGCGCCGATATCGCCCGGAAATACAAGGAAGGGCCGGAAGTCATCAATGCGATTCAGTCGCATCATGGCGATGTCGAACCGGAATCGCTGATCGCCGTTCTGGTGGCTGCAGCCGATGCCATTTCCGCCGCCCGGCCGGGTGCCCGCCGTGAAAACCTGGAAACCTACATCAAACGGATTCAGAAACTCGAAGAGATTGCCAATTCCTTCGAGGGGGTCGAAAAATCCTATGCGATCCAGGCTGGCCGCGAGATCCGGGTCATGGTCCGGCCGGAAAATGTCCATGATGATGAAATGATCCTGAAAGCCCGGGAGATCTGCAAGAAGATCGAAGATGAACTGGATTATCCCGGACAAATCAAGGTCCATATCATCCGGGAAACCCGCGTTACCGAATTTGCCAAATAAGGCGTTGTGAAGAAATCAGCTGTTCTTTTACGAAATCTATAGAACACGATATTTCTTGACAAACGCTAAACAACGGTTCTGCGCCTGGCGCGGCACCGATCCACGCGGTCGCCACCTGTACTTTTGGAAAAGCATGTAGAAAAAAATACCCGGACTGACAACACGTCAGTCCGGGTATTTTTTTCCGTTACCGCCCCAGCGGGACAAAGTATCAAAAAGGCGCGCAATATGGTAAAATGATTAATGATTATCACCAAACGAGCAGGAGGAAATTGCTTGCACATCCTTTTTATTGGCGACTTGGTCGGCTCCGGCGGCCGGAAATTGCTGAAAGCCAAATTGCCGGAAATCAAAAAAAACTGGCAGGTCGACATCTGTATCGCCAATGCGGAAAACGCCGCGGCCGGCTTGGGCCTGACCGCCTCGCTGGCCCGGGAAATCCAATCCTGCGGCGTGGACATCCTGACGCTGGGCAATCATACCTGGTCCAAGCATGAGTTTCTCCAATCAGCCGATGATATCCGTCATCTGGTCCGGCCGGCCAACATGCCGGCAGCCTGGCCCGGGCGCGGCTATACCTTGTTTAACCACCCGGCCGGCCAGTTGCTGGTGATCAACCTGCTTGGCCGCGTTTTCATGGAGCCGGCTGACGATCCATTCGCCGTGGCGGATCAACTATTGACCCGGCTGAAAAAAGATCATCCCGTCAAAATGACCGTCGTGGATTTTCATGCCGAAGCGACATCGGAAAAGAATGCCATGGCCTGGTTCCTGGACGGCCGTGTGACCCTGCTGGCCGGCACCCATACCCATGTCCAGACCGCCGACGAACGGATACTCGACCGCGGCACCGCCTACATCACTGATGTCGGCATGACCGGGCCGGTCGACGGCGTGATCGGCATGGAGCGGGAATCCTCCCTGCGTCGTTTTGTCGACCGCCTGCCCGCGCCGTACGAGGTGGCCCGGGGCCAATCTGCGCTCTGCGCGGTCTGTGTCGAGGCCGATCCGGCTACCGGGCAGGCCAACCGGATTGAAAGGATCAGGATCACAGAATGAGCAGAGCAGCCAGGTTCGGTTGTCTGATGCTGCCGCTTTTGCTTGTCCTGAGCGGGATGGCCGGCTGCGCGGCAGGACCGCTGGCCGGATCCTCCGGCACGATCGCTGCGACAGAGCCTGTCGCGGCAACGGCCGTGAACGTAATGTCAACCGAGACCACGGCAGTTGCCCCGACCTCGGCCCAGAACAGTCTAACCGGCGGCAAGCCCGATGCTGCCAGCGGCGTCCTTCGCCTGTGGTGGAGCAAACGCAAGAATCTGAACCCGCTCCTGGATGGCAGCCAGTCCGGTCAGGCGGTCAATCATCTGATCTACCAGGGTTTGTTCGCCATAGCGGCCAACCAGCAGGCCCAGCCGGTTTTGGCCAGTCAGATCAGCTTCTCCGATGACGGTCTGCAAGCGACGGTCCAGCTTAAAACAGGCTTGGTTTTCCACAACGGGCAGCCGCTTCTGGCCAGCGATGTAC
>JAEXPB010000004.1 GCA_023438965.1 Bacillota bacterium
GATCCGGGCCGTCTGGCCGCGCGAGCTGACCGGGATCTCCTTGAAATCGTCGTCATCGAGATACAGGCGGAAGAAATCGCTTTCCGGATCGAAACGGGCGCGGGTCGCCCCGGCGGCAAACTGAACCAAGCCAGAAGCCGGGTCAACAGCCAGCTTCAGCAAACCTTGTCCAAAATAACGCATATGGCACTCCTCCTGCCGGGCAGATCGGGCCGGCAGCCATCGTGGGGTTGTCGGGCGGTTCGTTCAGTCCGGCCGGTCAGATCCGGACAAAGTCGAAATCGAGCAAGTCAGCCAGGATAGTCAGCTCAGCCAGGTAATCGCCGGCGACAATGCCATAATGCTGGGTCACGCCGGTTTGAATCAGCTTGCCGAAAAATTCCTCAACCGGGATCGGGCTGCGGAAGCGGCCATGAGAATAACCGGCCAGGAAATGCTTGGGGCAGGCAATGGCTTCAACCATTGTGGCAACCATCTTGAATCGGCCATTGCACTCGGAAATATGCAGCATTGTTTTCTGGCCCGGACCGATCAGGTGCCAGGCGAACGGCGCGCCGGCATGCTTGAAATCGGATTTGGCGAAGCGGGCGTCGGTCGAGATGATCGTCTTGCCGCCGGGTTCGCGATAATCGTTCGGTCCGGCATGGCCGGCGTCGAAGAGGCCGGTGGCCTTGTCGATATGGAAGGGCTCGACAAAGCTGACATGCTTGCCGGACAGTTTTTTCAGAATATAGCAGGCCAGGCCGGCGCCAATGTCGCCTTCGGGCGTGACGGTGACATCCGAATCCTCCGAGCAGGGGGTAAAGCCGGGACGCAGGCCGAGATGACGCATCAGCACCGGATCGATGTCATTGAGCACCAGGTGCTCGACGCCGGCTTTCCGGGCGATGTTTTCCAAGGCGATCGAACCCTCGACCGAGGCGAACATCTTGTCCATGCGGATCTCGCCGCTGGTTTCGAAATTGGTCAGCACGTCCTTCATGACGGCTTCCACTTCTTCTTTCGGGATCTTGGCGATTTCGTCTTCCACGCCGGCGACGGTCAGGAAGCGCAGTTCCGGGCCGGCCTTCATGAACAGGTCGTACGGATCGACATAGGTCGACCACATGACTTCGTTATAGGAAGGCAACAGGCCGAACGAAGTCTTGCGCAGCAGGGATCGGATTTTGGCTGCCTCGGCCATGCGGGCGGCCTCGGCCATCACCTCGGCGCGTGGCGCGACGATTGTCCGCAGCATCGGACGATTGAAACGGCGGATCGAACCGGATGCTTCCAAAGCGCCGACCAGGCCGCCGGCGGACAGGAACTCGATGAAACGGTCCTCGACGAGTGAATCCTCGAAGCCCAGGTTGTCGCGCGGAATCACCGCGAAGAGGATCGGCACGCTGCTCATGTCGCGCAGGAAGCGAACCCAGGCGAAGTCGTCCGACCAGGACAGGAAATGGGCGAAGATCATGTCCACTGCCGACTGCTGGAAAAGACGCATCGCGGCTTCCACATCCTCGCGGGTGTAGACGATGCCCGGGAAGATGGTATCCGCGAAAGAAAAGGATTCCAGCAGGCTGGCGGATTCTTTTTCTTTGCGTTCCCAGTACTGTCCATGTTCGGTGCCGACACCCAGGTTGCGGAAACGGGGCGGCGAAATGAACAGGACGCCGACGATAGGCTTGCGGGTTTTAGCTTGCATAATTCTTACTCTCCTAATGCTTTATTGTTCCGATGCCATCCGGCATCTTGACGCATGCGAGACTGCCGGCTTAGCCGGTCAATTCGGTTCGGTCAGGAATAGATAGGCGCCGGTCGTGATTTCCGGCAGGACGATCCGGACCTGGCTGCCGTTGGATTCACAAATCAACGGCTTGCGTTCTTGGGGCGTGACAAACCCGGCCTGCACATTCGACAGCTTCAGCTGCTCCAGGTTCAGGTCCAGGATGGCGCCGGCTGCGATCGTCTGCTCCCGCGAATCAAAATTGACCAGGCTGGCGACCGCATAGGGGCGGCCGTCCTGTGTGCCGGCGATCAGCTTGACATCGAGATTGGGCACTGTACAGCGGGTTAGCGGTCGGATCCGTCCATAGTCGAGCAAGCCAGCCGATTCCATGAGCGGTGCGGTTTTATTCGCCCAGATCTTGTAGCCAAAGTTTTTCGGATCATAGAGTACGACCGGTCCGCTGGCCGCAAAATCGTTGATGGCGGCTGTTTCGGCTTCGGACAGGCCATTGGCCGCCGGCACGATCAGCAGACGGATGCCCAGCGGATTGGCAGCCAGGTCGGCCGCCCGGGTAAAGTCGACCGCCACGCCGGCCTGGCGCAGATCACGATAGATCAGCCGCATGTAATCGGCGATACGGTCATGGCAGTCATAAACCCGGGTGATGGCGCCGTTGTCCTCGGCATCGTACCAGGCGCTGACATTTTCGCTATACAGGATGCCGACGCCGGAGCGCACCCGGTCGGCACAGGCAAATGCCGCGCCGATTTCCGTGATCAGCCGGTTCATGGCGATCGCCCGGTCATATTTTTCGGTCTTGGTGCGGTTGTTGAACACCATGCCGAAGCCTTCCGGCTCCGGCCCGTCGGCATAAGGGTAATCCGCCCGCCATTGGTAATACATGATGCACTTGAAACCGCTGCCCACCGCCGAATAAGTCTCGCGTTCCCATTCATTGGCCGTCAGCTTGGTATGGGCGTTATATTCGATCAGCCAGGCATGCTTGCCGAAGGTTGCGGCGGCGCTCTCAGTCATGTCGAGCACCTCACTGGCGGCATAGTGCTGCGGCCCACGGGACGGAATGTAATGGGTGATGCCCAGGATGTCCATTTTCTCAGCGACCTGGAAATAATCCTCGCCGCGCAGGATCGCGCCGGGATTGGCCGGGCAGGGCATATGGCAGGTCAGGGTTTCCGGCAGGGCGTAGCCGGCCTTGGCTTTGTCGCTCAGGTGATTCAGATACCAGTTCATCCGTTCGTAATGGAACAGCCGCCAGTTGATCCAGTCGCTCTTGTCCTCTCCCGCGGCAGGCCGGCGGCGCGGCGGCTGGATGGTTTGCGCTTCTTCCGGCGTCTTCAGACCCCTTTCGGTCAGCCAATTTTGCCAGGCCCGGATG
>JAEXPB010000032.1 GCA_023438965.1 Bacillota bacterium
ACAATATCCTGACCGGCAAGAAATAATTGACAATCGGATTGTGGGATTCCCGGCGGATGCCAATCAGCCGGGAATCCCCGCCCCATTATCAGGCAAGGTGTTGAGAATAAAATGAAAGAAACAAAACAGGGCCTGTCCTTGAAAAAGCGCAGCCTCGGGTACTATATCCGGCGGGACATGCTGTTGTATGCGTTGCTGCTGCCCGGCGTCCTTTACTACATCATCTTCAAGTATTTGCCGATGGCCGGTATCATCATTGCTTTCGAGGATTTCAAGCCCTACTGGGGATTGAAGGGCATCTTCACGTCCAAATTTGTCGGCCTGCGCTGGTTCGAACGCTTTTTCAATTCGGCTTATGCCGGCCGGCTGGTCTGGAATACCCTGGTGATCAGCATATCCAAACTGATCTGGGGCTTCCCGGCGCCGATCCTTCTGGCGCTGTTCCTGAATGAAGTCCGGAACCGCTTTTTCAAAAAGACCATCCAGACGATATCCTATATCCCGCACTTTCTGTCCTGGGTCATCGTGGCCGGACTTGTCCAGCAGCTGACCTCGACCGACGGCGGTTTTGTGAACATCCTGGTCAAATTCTTCGGCGGCCAGGAGATCTACTTCCTCGGCAGCACGCAGTATTTCCGCAGCATCCTGGTGATCAGCGCGATCTGGCGGGAAATCGGCTGGGGATCGATTGTCTATCTGGCGGCGATCACCGGCATCGACCAGGAGCTTTATGAAGCGGCCAAGGTCGACGGCGCCGGATTCCTGCGCCGGATGTGGAGCATCACGATACCGGCGATCCTGCCGATCATCTCCATCATGCTGATCCTGCAGACGGGCAACCTGCTGGACGCCGGCTTTGAACAAATCCTGATGCTGCTGAATGCCAATGTCTACTCCGTCGGCGATGTCATCGACACCTATGTTTACCGCGAAGGCATCGTGGACATGAAATATTCCTACTCCATGGCCGTATCCCTGTTCAAGTCGGTCATATCGCTGATTTTGGTCCTGATAACCAACAAATCCGCACAGCAGATGGGTCAGGAAGGGATATGGTGATCATATGGGCAAAATAAAGAAAAACGAAAAATCAAACCGGTCGGTCCAGTCGGCCGGCGAAAAGGTTTCGCAGCTTATCATCACATTATGCATGATCATTTTCCTCCTCATGATCCTGATTCCCCTCTTCAACGTAGTCATGACTTCTTTCATCAGCCAGGCTGAATATGCCAGGCGCGGCGCGTTCATCCTGATTCCGGAAGAGTGGGACTTCATCGCCTACAAGCTGCTGTTGAACTCGGGCTCCAATATCTGGAACGGCTACATGAATACGATTTTTCTGGTGGTGGTCGGGACGGCCTGCAACATGCTGGTGACCTTGCCGATGTCCTATGTCCTCTCCAAGAAATACCTGCGCGGCCGCAAGACCGTGCTGGCCATGATCCTGTTTACGATGCTGTTCAACGGCGGCATGATTCCCAACTACCTGCTGGTCAACAGCATCGGTTTGATCAATACCCGCTGGGCCCTGATCATCCCCGGTCTGGTCAGCGCCTGGAACATGATCATCCTGCGCAACTTCTTCTATTCGATTCCGGAGAGCCTCGAAGAATCGGCACTGCTGGACGGCGCCAACAAACTGCAGACGCTGATCCGGGTGGTCATTCCGCTGAGCAAGCCGGCCATCGCCACCATTTCCCTGTTTTACGCCGTCGGCCACTGGAACAGCTGGTTCAACGCGGTCCTCTACATCAACAAAAGCAAACTGCTGCCGGTGCAGAACATTCTGCGCAACATCCTGTCATCCACCTCAGCCCTGGCTGATCTGGATCCGTCAGCCTGGATCGAGCTAAGCACGCCGCCTTCCACTTATGCGATGCGCTCGGCGACGATTATTGTTTCCACCCTGCCGATGCTGCTGGTCTATCCATTTATCCAGAAATATTTTGTCAAAGGCGTCATGGTTGGATCGATCAAAGGTTGATCCCGGGACCATTTCCACCTGAACTGACGATAGAAAAGGATAGTATTTATGAAGTTGTCAACATCATTAGCGTTGATGATTGAAAGATCGGATCCGAATTATCTGCTGGGCGATGGCCACCTGCAGGTGATGCGGCAGTGCGTGCAAGCCGGTTATGAGTTGCTGGACTGGAACGCCTGCGATTACGCCCGGCCAGGCATGCAGCCGGGCAGCACCCGGCTCCTGCGCGACGACTGGCGCATATTCATCAAGGAGTTACGCGATCAGGCGGACCAACTCGGTGTACGCTTCAATCAAGCACATGGGTTGATGTTTAATTACTTCGGCCAGGATGAGCAGACCGCCTACCTGCACCAGATGGAAGAGCGGGTCATGCTGGCTTGCGCCGAACTGGGCGTCGAACGGATTGTCTATCATCCGGCTGTTCCGGATCAATGCCGGGAAAGCCAGGATATCGAAGGCTGCAAGCGGGCCAACCAGGACTATATCAGCCGGGCGGCCGAACAGGCTGGCCGGCTGGGCCTGCAGATCGCGGTGGAGAACATGTTCATCACCCGCAATCCCGACGGTACCTTGATCTGGCGCTATTGCTCCTACCCGGAGGATCTGGTGGACCTGGTTGACAGCATCGGCATGGCCAATGTGCAGATCTGTTTCGATGTTGGCCATGCCCGCATGATGGATGAAAACATCCGCAGTTCGGTCGCCTTCTATGGCCGGCGGCTGGCGGCCTTGCATATCCAGGATAATGACGGCGCCAGCGACCAGCATCTGCTGCCTTTTCATGGTACGGTCGACTGGGAAGGCCTGATGCAGGCCTTGGCCGACCATGATTATCGCGGCGATTTTACCTATGAAATCCACAATGCGCTCAGCCGGATGCCGCGGGAACTTCGCCCGGGCATGCTGCAGCAGACGGTTGAGATCGCCCGTTGGCTGATTGGCCGTTTTCAATATTACCGAGATAGCCGAAAACCGGACTAAACATTATATCTGTGGAGGAAATTATGATGATGAGACAAATGGAGACAGACAAGAAACTCTATGTGTGCGGCCATCGGGGCTATCGGTCGCAATATCCGGAAAATACGCTGCTGGCTTTCCATGAGGCGATCAAGCTTGGCGTCGATATGCTGGAATTTGACCTGGCCTTTTCCAAAGATAATGTGCTGATGGTTCTGCATGATGATACCGTGGACCGTACGACCAACGGACACGGCCGCCTTGCGGATCTGACCCTGATAGAATTGAAACAGCTGGATGCCGGCATCAAGTTCGGCCAGCAATTTGAAGGGATTAAAATACCAACCTTCGCCGAACTGATGGCGATGGTCGCTCCATATAAGGATCTGCTGCTGAATGTGGAGATCAAGTATGCCCCGAATGACATCGAGGCCTGCGACGAAGCGGTTCGATTGATCAGACAGTATGGCTTTATGGACAATATTGTCTTGAATAGTTTTGACGCCCGGGTCGTCGCCCATGCGCATGACGTCTACGGGTTACCGACGCACGGGTTCCCCGGCCGAAAAATGCATAATTTTGAACCGGGCGAGAACGGCACCTATGCCAAAATGTGGTGCGCCTGTCTGGACATGCCGATCCTGACGCCCGAACTGGTCAGCGAATTTACCGGTCGGGGCATCATTCCCTGGACCTGCCCGGCCGACACGCCGGAGGCGGTTAATTATGCTATTGAACGCGGCGTTCGCTGCGTGATCTGCAACGATCCTGCTCCGGCCTTGCGGATTGCCCGGGAACGCGGACTGCGCTGAACCTGTTCGATGTGAACCGGGAACAAATTCCAATTTTCTTTTGCCTGCTAAGCCATTATAATTGTATTATTCAATTTGGGGGGGACAGGCGTGACCGAGAAGAAAGCAAGCATTAAGGATGTTGCCAAACTGGCTGGCGTTTCGTCGGCCACGGTGTCCCACGTGTTGAACAAAACACGCTATGTCAGCCCGGAGGTTACCCGCCTGGTGGAGGACGCCCTGACGGCGACCAACTACAAAACAAGCAGCATAGCCAAGGCTTTGCGCAAAAACAAGACGAACACCATTGGCGTGATGATCCCGGACATATCCAATCCTTTTTTTGCTACTATCATTAAAAATATTGAATCAACCCTGAATGCCCATGGGTATAACATCATTCTCAGCCACTCCTCCGATGAACCGGCCAAGGAGAAGAATCTGCTGGAAATGCTGATGACCTGGTCGATCGACGGCCTGATCATCGCGCCGGCCAGCACCAGCTATGATTACACGCAAATCAAATGTCCCACGATCATCGTCGACCGCAAACCCGAGAATCAAAAGTATTGCGGCGTCTTCACCGACAACCGGGAGATTCTGCGGCTGGCCGTTCAACGCCTGATTGACAAGAACCACCGTAAAATCGGCTTTATTTCCGGTTATCCCCGTTTTTCCACCACCCTCGACCGGCTGGAAGGCTATTTGGATGCATTGAAAAACAATAGCATAGCGGTCAACCGGGAATATATCCTGCAGGGCGACACCAATCCGGAATCCGGATATGCCCTGATCCGTCTCTTGCTCGAACAAACCGACGTTACCGCGGTTATGATCGCCAACAACCGGATGGCCATCGGCGCGATGCGCTATCTGCTCGAGCATCGGATTCCCGTACCGCAGCGGCTGGCGGTCATCGCTTATGCCGATTACGAGTGGTCAACCATCACCAACCCGCCACTCAGCTGCATTGCCCAGCCGATGGCGGAAATCGGCACGACAGCCGCTCAGATGCTGCTGGACAAGGTTGAGAACCGCAATCTGCTGCCAGACCAGATTATCGTTCAATGCGAATTGCATGAAAGGTCTTCCTTCTGAACCAGGTTCCGGCCACCTTCGCCCGCCGAATTTCGACCTGGATCGAAATGGTCCCAGTCAATGGGCTGATCGCAGATGACAGCGTCCAGCTCATGCGCATTGCAGACGGTAAAATAGTTATAAATAAAGTTCGACAACTTATAAAGCGCTGAAAAGTCTGTCTTCGCGACATGGCGGCGGCGCGAATTTACCAGAAGGGAAAATGATCCATGTGGAATCAATCCAGAACCAACATTTATGTAGCCGGTCATCGGGGTTACCCGGAGAAGTATCCGGAAAACACGCTTGTTTCATTCCAGGCGGCAATCAACGTTCAGGTCGATATGCTCGAATTGGATATTCAGATGACCCAGGATGGCGAACTGATCCTCATGCATGACAGCACGGTCGACCGAACCACCGATGGGACCGGCTCGATCCGTGAAAAAAGCCTGGCCGAAATCAGGCAGCTGGACGCCGGCATCCGTTTCAACAGTCAATTTCAAGGCACCCGCGTGCCAACTTTCCGGGAATTCCTGGAGATGGTTCGTGACAATCAGGAAATGCTCTACAATTTCGAAATTAAGGAGTATCCGCGCAATGGCAATGAACAGCGGGCTTACGCCGCAACGGACAAGACGATTGCCCTGATTGAGGAATACGGCTGCGGCGAACGCTGCGTCATCAATATTTTCGACGCGACGCTCCTGGAATACATCCTCGATCAATATCAGGGCAAGTATAAACTCCATGGCTATTATCCGGAATCCTATCTGCATCGGACAGCGGAGAACCGGGATCCCTACACCTATCTCTATTGTGCCTGCCCTTTTGTCAAGGGCGGCGAAGCCTACGACTATCTGCGCAGCCGGGGCGTGCAGCCCTGGGCCGGCGCGAGCGTGAAGGACCTGGCCACCATCCAGGAAGTGGTCGGCTACGGGGCGCCGCTGATTACCTGCAATAATCCGGGCACTGTGCTGCAAATTCTGCGCGAGCTTAATTTGCACAAATAAAGAACCAGAGAATAATATAAGCCAAAGGAAGAACACAAATGAGCATTATTACCATTGTTGGCGCCGGCATGATGGGTTCGGCGATGAGCTATCCGGCCCGGGACAACGGGCACGAAGTCCGGCTGGTCGGCACGCCGCTGGACCGTGAGATCATTGACCTGGCCCGGGCGTCCGGCAGGCACAAGACCTTGAAAAGGCAGTTGCCGGAGGGCATCCGGTATTTCCAGATCGAACAGCTGGGTGAGGCGCTGGAGCGGGCCGACCTGCTGGTTGGCGGTGTCAGCAGCTTTGGCGTCGACTGGTTCATGGAGCAGGTCCTGCCGGTCATCCCGGACAGCCTGCCGGTCCTCTCAATCACCAAGGGCATGGTCAACACGCCGGCCGGCGATCTGATCCCTTACCCGCGGCTCTATCGGGATCGTTTCCCGGATCGCCGGCTGTCGCTCAACGCGGTGGGCGGACCTTGCACCAGTTATGAGCTGGCCGATCATGACCCGACCGAGGTTTGCTTTTGCGGCGACGATATCGATCAGCTGCGCTGGTTCCGCAGCTTGTTCGAAACCGCCTATTACCATATCAGCCTTTCAACCGACGTCGTTGGCGTCGAGTGCGCCGTCGCGATGAAAAACGCCTATGCGCTGGGCACAACCCTGGCGATTGGCCTTTCGGAACGATTGGAGGGCGTTGGCGGCAAGGAGCATTATAATTCGCAGGCCGCCCTGTTCGGCCAGAGTGTCCGGGAAATGCGCCGGCTGCTCCGAATGACCGGCGGTTTGGACGACAACATTGTCCTCGGCGCCGGCGATCTGTACGTGACGGTCTTCGGCGGCCGCACCCGCCTGATCGGCACGTTGCTCGGCCGCGGCCTCAGCTTCGCCGAGGCGATGCGGGAATTGAACGGCGTAACCCTGGAATCCATTGTCATCGCCACCCGGACGGCCGATGCCGTACGCGCCCGGATTGCCGCCGGACAGGCCCGGGCCGAAGATTTCCCCTTGCTGCTGCATATCGACGACATGATCAACCATGGCGCTCCGGTGAACATACCCTGGGCGAAATTCGAGACGGAAACTATCCGCTGAGCGATTCAATCCTGCCCGGTCCGGGTTATGAACGGCTACGCGTTTTTTCATATAGTGAAATGGCTTGTTATTCATTGAAATAAAGTGGACCAAATGATGCTTATTTGACTTCTTTCCGGTCGACTGAGGCGATATAATAAACTGACAGTCTGTGCGATTATCAGAACACTTGATAAAGGAGCGAACCAACATGAGCATTATCGAGAAAATGAAACTGACCGGCAAAGTAGCTCTGATCACCGGCGGCGCCCGCGGGATCGGCAAATGTGTCGCCACCGGGCTGGCTGAAGCCGGCGCCGACGTGGCGATTGTGGACATCAACCTGACCGAGGCCGAGACGACAGCCGCTGAAATTGCCGCCGCCACCGGCGCCCGCACACTGGCCGTCCGAACCGACGTCACCAACCCTGATGATGCGAAAGCTATGGTGCAGAGCGTGGTCAACGGCTTGGGCCGCCTGGACATCGCTTTCTGCAACGCCGGCATCGCCGTCAACGAACCGGCCGAATCCATGGCTTACGCCAGCTGGAAACGGGTGATCGACATCAACCTGACCGGTGTATTCCTGAGCGCCCAGGCCGTCGGCGCCTGGATGATTGCCAATCAAGTCGCCGGCTCGATCGTCTGCACCGCCTCGATGTCCGGCCACATCGTCAATGTGCCGCAGCCGCAGTGCGCCTACAATGCTTCCAAGGCCGGCGTGATCATGCTGGTCAAATCGCTGGCCGTCGAATGGGCACCCCATCATATCCGGGTCAATTCGATCAGCCCGGGGTATATCGCCACCGCGATGACCAAGGCGGCCTCGCAATGGATCCCCGAGTGGCTGGGACTCATTCCAACCCATCGGATGGGCGAGCCGGAGGAATTGCAATCCGCGGTTCTTTATCTGGCCAGCGATGCCGCCGGGTATACGACCGGGACGGACATCATTGTGGATGGAGCGTACACCTGTGTCTGAACCATTGGCTTATGACTGGGATAGCCAGGCCGTCCACCTGCGCGCCGGCGCGTGGACGGCCGCGATCCTGCCGGCTTATGGCGCCAACCTGGTTCGGCTGACCTATGCCGGCCGCGATATCCTGCGCACCCCGCCGACGCTGGCCGCCCTGGCCGCGGCGCCGCGCGTCTATGGTCTGCCGCTGCTTTTCCCATCCAACCGGATCGAGCATGGCCGTTTCACCTTCGCCGGGCAGACCTGGCAGCTGCCGATCAATGAAGAAGGCCGCGACAACCATATCCACGGCCTGCTCAATGACGCGCCTTTCGCCATCGATTCTTGTACGGCCGACCGCCTGGCCTGCCATTATGACAACCGCGGCGACCGCTTCCCGTTCCCCTGCCGGTTCGAGCTGGTTTTCCAGCTGAGCGCCGAAGGCTTGCGCCTGGACCTGTGTG
>JAEXPB010000089.1 GCA_023438965.1 Bacillota bacterium
GGACCAGACCCAGGATGTTCTTGTCCGGGATCATCCGGTTGATGGCCTCCATCAGGATCAGCGGCGCCAGCAGGTTGAGGGCGCTGGCCAGGACCATGGCCGCCAGCGTTCGGCTGAGCGGTGAAAGATAGGGTTTGGTAAACCGGAGCAGGCCTTTGAACTGATCAAAATTGAACGGAGAATCCAGCTTCTCATCAATGTCATACCGATTACGTGCCAAGACGCTCACCGCCTTCCTGCCGTTCGATTGCGGACAGCAGTCCGTCTGTCTTGGCCTGGTCGGGATTGTTCAATCCCGCCTGGGTCATAAACACGTCGTAGTAGATGCCCTGGCGGGCCATCAGCTCATCGTGAACACCCTGCTCGACGATCTGCCCCTGGTCCAGGACAATGATCTGGTCGGCGTGCCGGACCGACGATATGCGGTGGGCGATCATGAAGACGGTCTGGTTGGTCAGTTTCTGTTTCAAAGCTTGCTGGATCTCATGCTCGGTCTCCATGTCCACGGCAGAAGTGGTATCGTCCAGAATCAGGATCCGCGGCTCCATGGCCAGAGCGCGGGCCAGCGCGATACGCTGCCGCTGGCCGCCGGAAAGCCCGACGCCGCGTTCGCCGACGATGGTGTCATAGCCTTCCGTCATATGCCGGATAAATCCATCGGCTGCCGCCAGGCGGGCTGATTCCTCAACCAGCGCCTGCGGCGCTTCCGGCACGCCATAGGCAATGTTGCCCTCCACGGTGTCGGAGAACAGGAAGACATCCTGCATAACCATGCCGATGCTCCGGCGCAATTCTTGCAGATTGTAGTCGCGCACATCCACATCATCGATCAGGATGGCGCCGAAGGTCGTGTCGTATAACCGCGGAATCAGGTTGACCAATGAGGTTTTGCCGGAGCCGGTCAGGCCGATGATGCCGATTGTCTGGCCCGGTTCGGCGACCAGGCTGATGTTTTTCAGGGAAGGCTGCAGGTTGTGGCCTTTCCTTTCCCCATATGTGAAGGTGACATCGCGAAATTCCACCTTGCCGCGGAGGGGCGCCCGCCGGCCGGTTTCCGGCTGGTCAGGCGCCGGATTGACAATACGGGGCCGCTCAATCAGCAGGTCGATCACCTTGGCGGCCGATGCGGCATAGCGCTGGATTTCATTCATCAGGTTGCCGGCATTGCGCATCGGATTGTTCAGGACAAACAGCAAACCGTTGAAAGTCACCAGGCCGCCCAGGGTCAGTTCACCGCGGATAACCAGGATGCCGCCGACCAGGATGACCGGCACGGTCAGAAAGTTGGCCAGCGCGTCGAGAACCGGCAGATATCGGATGACTGTCTGCGCATGGCGGACATTGGCTTTACGGTAGCTGTCATTTTCGGTCTCGAACTTCTTTTCTTCGAAATCGGCGCGGGCGAAGGCGCGTACGACACGGTTGCCGGCAATATTCTGCTGAACGACTGAATTCAAGCGGGAAAAGGCTTCCCGGATCTCACTCCAAATCGGACGAACCGATTTGCCCAGACGGTAGGTGATCACCAGAATGAACGGCGTCAGGGCGATCGCCACCAGGGCCAGCTTCCAGCTGATCGAAAAGACATAAAGCGCGCCGAATACGAAAAGGACAACATTCTCGACCGTGGCGTAAGCCGTATAGGCGATGAAATGACGGATCATATCAATATCGCCGGTCATTTTGGACATGATATCGCCGGTGCGCGACCGATTGTAGAAGGTGGCGTCCAGGTTCTGCAGATGGCGGTACAGGCTCTCCCGCAGGCTCATGATCGTGGTCTGCGAGCTGGATTCAAAGTGGAAACGGTACAGGACAGCCAGGCAGGATCGAACCAGCGGCACGCCAATCAGCAGGGCGATATAGGGGGAAAGCAGATCGAGACGGCGAGCCGTCAGGACGTCATCAACCAGACGGCCGGTGACCGTGGCCGGCAGCAGACCGGCTGTTACACAAACCAGATCGATGAGAATGGCCAGCAGATAGCGGCCGCGAATGGGGCGAATCAGGTCCCAGAACCATTTAAACGGGCGAGTGGCATATAAGTAAGCAAATTCATGCTGGGTGGCTCTGTTGGATTCAGATCGTCGTTTTTTCATTTAATCACCGCCAATCCTTGACAACGAATTGATTTTATCCCGATGCACCGTAAAATACAACCCAATCTGGCAAATCTCCGCAGTTTCGTCTTTTGCCCAAACGTTCCCGCACGGCGGCACGCTGCTTTGGCCATAATGATCAGGGGTCGGCGGACACTGCCGGTTAGCTCCTGAAAACGGGTTTTCTGACGGTTGCGGTGTCTTGGGCCGGCAACGCCGTCCCGGTGCGGAAATGTTTTGATATTCAAAATAACATATTTCCAACCTCTTGACAGGCTAAAAAGTTGCGGATATGATAATAGCAACTGATAGCCTTGGCTGTCAGGTTATAGCATTAAACCGATGAGTAAGAAAAGTAGGCATGGAACGGACATTCCAGAGAGCTGCCGATGGTGCGAGTGCAGCATGTACTCCTATGCTGAATGGTTTTACGAGGGTGACCCGAAAGGCTGGCCAATAGCCCGGTAGGCGTCAACGGGGCCCCGACCCGTTATCCGGAGGGCGTGCATGATTGTGCATGGTCAGAGGGGGTCTTAACGACCAATCTGGGTGGTACCGCAGGAGTTCAAGCTCTTGTCCCTGTCATAGGGGACAAGGGCTTTTTTATTTTCCGCCTGCGGCAGACTGCTGCCACAGGTCAACAGAACGGGGGTTATGACCATGATTGCTCAAGCGATTAAGAAAATCAGCGAAAGACAGGACTTATCCCAGCAGGAAGCATATGAGTCCATCCGTGAAATTGTCAGCGGCCAGGCCAGCGAAGCCCAGATTGCGGCATTCTTGATCGGCTTGCGCGTCAAGGGTGAAACCGTCGACGAAATAGCCGGCGGTGTCCGTTCCCTG
>JAEXPB010000112.1 GCA_023438965.1 Bacillota bacterium
ATCGCGCAAAACCGTCAGTCTTTCCGGCAGATCGTTTGCCGCATGGGCCGCGAATGAACAGGCCAATTGCCGACAAACCGGGTTCGCGGTCGCAAAGGCGGCGGCCGACCGGCCGGCTCGGCCGCCAAAAACGAGCCCGTTGGCGGTGGACAGCCCGCCGATCCGGTCAGCCCCGTGCATGCCGCCCGTTGCTTCGCCGCAGGCAAACAGCCCGGGCACACCTGTCGACGTGTCCGGGGCAATCTGGATGCCGCCATTGGCGGCATGGGCGAACAAGCCGATTTGGGCCGGGTCGGTCATGCGCAGATTCCTGGCTGCCGCCAGCCATTCAAAATAGGTTCGGATCAGCTCCGGCGGATGGTTGATCATCTCCTGCGCATAGGTCACCGTAACCCCCCGGGGATCCTTCTTCAAGGCTGCGTCAAGGGCAATGTCAACCTGCCGCGAGCGCAAGCGGGCGGTGAACGGACCGTAACCGGCGCGTTCATCAAGCAATTCGCGGGCTTCATTTTCATCGGGAAACAGGGGGTTGCCGGCGTGATCGGACAGTCGGGCAAAGCGGAATGACTTTTCATTGAACACGGTTTTATAGATCGGCGACAGATAGCCGGGCATGATCTGCATGTATTCCATATTGACCAGCCGGGCACCGCATCGCAGAGCCAGGCTCTGAACGCTGCCGCAGACGTCGTCGGAGGTCAGCCGGTGCCTGAACAGACCGCCATAGCCGCCGCTGGCCAGTACCAGGGCTCCGCAGGCGATCAGGCGGATCTCTCCTTCTTCATGGACGACGACCCCGCTGACCTGCCCGTCCGTGCGGCAGATTTCCAGCAGTTCGCAGAACGGACGAATCTGGATGCCCAGCGCTTCGATCTGCCGGGAAAACGCGTCCCGGGCATTCGCCGCCTCGATCCGGTTCCAGTCCCGGTGCTTGTGGTCAAAGCAAGGGATGAATTCCCGTTCACCGGCTTTGGCCGCCCGATGCAATTGAATGCCTATGGCCCGGATTTCGGCAATCGCCGGCTGGATGCCGCTGACAAAGGCCTGAACAAGCCGGGGATCGGCCATCCCGCAGCCGATGCGCTGGATCGTCGCCGCCAGATCGGCTTCATCGGCTTCATTTTCCGGTCCGATCAGGCCGAAACCCCACGTGCCGGGGAAAAAGCTGGACCCGGAGAAAATCCGGGCGCTGCTGGCCAGGATGACCGTCCGGCCTTCGCCGGCTGCCGCCAGGGCGGCCCGAATGCCGGCCAGTCCGGCGCCGATGACTAAAACGTCGCAGGAAGCGTGGCAGGAAACTTTCATGGCATGATGGTCGGCGCGTTGGCGTAGAGATGGCAGGCCGTCAGGTGTTCTTCGCCATTGATCAGGTGCTTCACCAGCGGCGGGCGCTCCGTTTTGCAGATCGCCATGCATTTCCGACAGCGGGGATGGAAATTGCATCCGGCCGGCGGCCGCATCGGACTTGGCACGTCGCCTTCCAGGACGATGCGCTGGGTTTTGCGATCCGGATCGACAACCGGGATCGCGGAGAGCAGGGCTTCGGTATAAGGATGCATTGTGTTGGTGAAGATCTGGCTGGTTTTGGCCAGCTCGACGATCCGGCCGAGATACATGACCGCGATGCGGTCACTGATGTACTCAACCACACTCAGATTGTGCGTGATGAAGATATAGGTCAGGTTCCGTTCGCGCTTCAGATCCTTGAGCAGATTGAGAACCTGGGCCTGGATCGAGACGTCCAGAGCGGAAACGGCCTCATCACAGACCACCATCTCCGGATTCACGCACAAGGCCCGGGCGATGCCGATGCGCTGGCGCTGGCCGCCGGAAAATTCATGCGGATAGCGGTCCATATACTCCCGGCGCATGTTGACCGCTTCAAGCAGGTCGCCAATCAGCTTCCGCTGGGCATCCCGATCCTTGACACCGAACTTGGCCAGCGGATCACGCAGGGACTGATAGATCGTAAAGGCCGGATTGAGCGAAGAATAAGGGTCCTGAAAGACGATCTGGATGCGCTTGCGTGCCAGATCTTCAACTTCGCCAGTCACCTGGCGCAGGTCATGGACGCCGACATCGCTGCCGAAATCGTAGAGGATCTCGCCATCAGTAGCTTTGACCAGCTGGATGATCGTTTTCCCCAGAGTTGTCTTGCCGCAGCCGGATTCACCGACCAGGCCGAGGGTTTCGCCGCGGTAGATGGTCAGATCGACATCGTTGACGGCTTTGACCTGGTCGACCACTTTATTGAAAAAACCGGAGCGGACCGGGAAATAGGTCTTGACTCCCTTAAGTTCCACGAGAACTTGTTTATTTTCACTGTTCATCGGACACCTCACTGCACAACCGGCTGTTCGCCGGCCGCCGGCTGGCCGGCGGGATTCTGGGCCGCACGGCAGGCGCTGGAGTTCCAGCACCGCACGCTGTGGCTGGCGTCAATCGCGGATTCGTCCGGCATCTGATCGCACTGCGGCGTATGGAAATCGCAGCGCGGACCGAACTGGCAGCCCGTGGGCCGGTCAAACGGATCCGGCGTGACACCGCGGATCGGGCGGAGGTTCTGGCCGGCGCCCTGGTGCAGGATCGGGATGGAACGCAGGAGCGCGGCCGTATAGGGATGGGCCGGATCCTTGAGGACCTGGCGCACGGGTCCCTGCTCCACAATATTGCCCATGTACATGACCGCGACATCGTCCGCCAGCTCGCTGACAACTCCCATGTCGTGGGTGATCAGCATGACAGCCGTTTCATGCTCGTTCTTGAGCCGGGCGATCAATTCAAAGATCTGGGCCTGAATCGTGACGTCGAGTGCGGTGGTCGGCTCGTCGGCAATCAAAACCTTGGGATTGCAGCTCATGGCCATGGCGATCATCGCCCGCTGGCGCATACCGCCGGAGAGCTCATGGGGGTATTGGTCAACCCGCTTGGCGGCATTGGAAACGCCCATCTGGTTCAGCAGCTCGATGGCCTTCGCACGGCGCTCATTGGCATTCAGCCGTGAATGATATTTCAGGTTTTCCATGATCTGCCAGCCGATCGTATAGACCGGATTGAGAGCGGTCATCGGATCCTGGAAGATCATGGCCATTTCCGAGCCGCGCAGCTGGCGCATGATCCGGCCGTTTTTCTCGAGCTGGTCGATCCGGATGTCGCCCTGTTCACCGTGATAGGTGATCGAACCGCTTTCGATTCTGGACAGCGAGGGCAGCAACTGCATGATGCTTGAGGCCGTCACGCTCTTGCCGCAGCCGGATT
>JAEXPB010000173.1 GCA_023438965.1 Bacillota bacterium
GATACAAGCCGCTGACGGCCAGGATCAGGATCAGCAGATCCAGGGCCAGGAAAAGAGGCTTCTTTTGGCGGTTCCGGCTCGCGCTCGATTTTTTCATAGGCTACAGCCTCCCGTTCAGGCCGGTACCGGCCGCTGATTCCTGCCTTTGCCGCATCTGCAGCCGGCGGTCCCGGCGCAGGAGCGCCTGGTCCCATTCGGCCTGCTGTTCGGCTGTCTCCGGCCGGAAGGGCTCGACCGGACGGGGCTGGCCGTCATTGCCGATGGCGACGAAGACGAGGTAGGCCCGGTTGACCAGTTGCCGCCGGCCGTCCAGATGCTCGACAAAGGCCTCGGTCCGGACTTCCAGCGAGGTGTGTCCGGTCCAGGTCACCTCGGCGTTCAGGATGATTGTGTCATTCAGGCTGGCCGGCGCGATGAATTCCATGGCGTCCACCGCTACAAGCGTGACGTCGCAGTGGGCATGCCGCCGGGCTTCGACCGCGGCGGTGACATCGATCCAGGCCATCAGCTGGCCGCCGAACAACCAGTTGGCGCCATTGACATGCGAAGCCATGACAATCTGGACATGGGATGTATGCATCGAACCACCTCCTGCGACTATTTTAAACGACCGCAGGCCAAACGGAAAGCCCGCCGGGTCAGGAATCAAGAAGAAATTGCCATAAATCAAGAGATAATGCTATGATATTTCTGCCAGATCAGCTATCCTGTAAGGTAATTTCAGCATTGACCGGCAGGGAGGTTCATATGCGCCTGATCATCCGTGAAGCAAATCGACAGCAGGAGATAACCATCCAGCCCGACGCTCTCCTGCTGGATGTCCTGCGCCGGAACGGCAGCCCGCTGCATGCGCCCTGCGGCGGCAAGGGCACCTGCCAGAAATGCCGGGTCGACCTGGCCGGAATCGGTCCGGTCCTGGCCTGCCAGACCCGCCTGACGCCGGAACTGGCTACCCGGGCTGGCCTGGCCGCCGGTCAGCCGCTGACCGTCGCGCTGCCGGAACCGGCCCAGGCCCACATTGCCACCGACGGCATCCTGCCGGATTTCCGACTGTCGCCGCTGATCTACCGCGGCCGCATCGACATCCCCCAGCCATCTTTGGCCGACCAGCGACCGGATGACGAACGCTTTGAAACAGCTGCCGGATTGACCGTACCGGACTGCCTGCTTGCGGCATTGCCGGCTGTTTTGCGCGACAGTGATTTCCAGCCATCTTTCGATTTCCGGCGCGGCCAGAATGGCCAACCGGGCGAAATCCAGCGCTTTACCGCTTCTGATAGCCCGGAGCCGCTGGGTCTGGCGGTCGATATTGGCACTACGACGCTGGCTGCCTACCTGTATGGCCTGGACAGCGGGGAACGTCTGGCGGCGGTTTCGGCCTTGAATCCCCAGCGGATTTACGGCGCCGATGTCATCAGCCGGATCGAGCAGGCTTCGGCGTCCGCCGACTTGCGCCAGGCTCTGCAAACCAGCATCGTGCAGGCCATCGACAGCCTGGCCGTCCGGCTGGTCGGCCAGGCACGGACGACGAAGGGATTGCCGCTGACGACGGAACAGATCGGCCACTACGTCCTGACCGGCAATACCACGATGGTTCATTTGCTTTGCGGCTGGCCGGCGGAGGCGATCGCCCGGTCGCCGTTCATTCCGGTCAGCTGCCGCACGAAGGATTTCCGGGCTGCCGACCTGGGTTTCCGGGCTTCGCCGCAGGCTATCTGCCAGATCCTGCCCTCGATCGCCAGTTACGTCGGCGCGGACATCACCGCCGGGATCCTGGCCTGCAGTCTGCATCGACAGACGCCGGGCCATAGCGCCCTCCTGCTCGACATCGGCACCAACGGCGAGATTGTCCTCGCCGGACCGCGCGGAATGATTGCCTGTTCGACCGCGGCGGGACCGGCCTTCGAAGGTGCGAATATCCTGTGCGGCATGGGCGGCGTGGCCGGTGCGATCGATGAGGTGGGTTACCGGAACGGCGATCTGGCTTATTCGGTCATCAGCAGCGGCAATGGCGGTCCGGCGACTGAACTGGCGGCAGGTCTTTGCGGCTCCGGCCTGGTGGCGGCCATCGCCTGCCTGCTCGACTGCGGCATCCTGGACGAAACCGGCCGGATCACCGATGAGCCGGAAAGCCTGCCGCCGGGATTGCGCCGGCGGCTGATCGACTGGCAGGGGCAGCCGGCCGTCGTGCTGGCGCCGGCCGAGCTCAGTTCAACCGGCCAGCCGGTCCTTCTGACCCAGAAGGACATCCGGGAAGTCCAAAATGCCAAAGCCGCCCTGGCCGCCGGTATTGAGCTGCTGATCCGGGAGTCCGGCCTGACGCCGGAGCTGGTGGATCAGGCTTTCCTGGCCGGCGGGTTTGGCAACTACCTCGATGTGGCCCATGCCTTCCGGATCGGCTTGATGCCGGCCGCCCTGCGCGGGCGAACCCGGGCGGTCGGCAACACCGCGGGGATGGGCGCGGTGCTCTGCCTGCTTAACCAGGAATCCCTGCTGACTGCTCAGTCGGTCGCCCGTTCGGTCCGCTATCTGGAACTCTCCGGTGATCCGCGCTTTACCGACTTGTATGTCGAGGCGATGCTCTTTCCGGCTGAAGATGACTGACGGACAGCCGGCGGACCGCATTGAGCACGGCGGCAGCCTGGAGTTGAAGAACCAGCTCCGGCTGGCGATGATCCGGCGGCGGGAGACGCTGACAGCCGATCAATGCGCGCAGGCTGCAGCGAATTTGCGCCGTCCGGCCCTCGAATTGCTTGCCCGGCTCGGTTATGCCGGCCAACCCCTGAATATCGGTGTTTATGCGGCAATTCGCCAGGAACTCGATCTGGCGCGGCTTTGGCCGGATCTGCTGTCCTGGCCGGCCGGCCTCTATTTCCCGGCGGTCAGCGGTCGCGGCGCCGACGCCCGGCTGGTCTTTGCCCGGTTGCCGGCCGGCTGCCGGCCGGACCAATTCCTGGTGCCTGGCCGGTTTGGCATCGCCGAGCCGCCGCAGTCGGCCTGGCTGGCCGAACCGCCGTCGCTCGATGTGATCTTTCTGCCCGGATTGGCCTTTGACCGCCAGGGCAACCGGCTGGGCTGGGGCCGCGCCTTTTACGACCGGTTTCTGCCAACCGTGCCGAACCGGCCGGTTCTGGTCGGCGTCGGCTATGGCTTCCAGATCCTGCCGGAGCCTTTGCCGGCGGAACCGAACGATTATCCAGTTGACTGGCTGCTGACACCGGACGGCTTCCAGCGCATCGGGCGCTGACCGCCGGCTCGGATTTCTATTTACCGCGCCGCAGATATGGTAAAATATTCTTATCATGAATGGGCGAGGTGATCGCGATGCAACTGACTGTACTCGGCTTATCCGGCGGGTTTCCGGCAGCCGGCGGCGCCACATCCGGCTATCTGCTGGACCTGAACGGGCGGCATATCCTGCTTGACTGCGGCAGCGGCGTCCTGGCCAACCTGTTTCGCTTCATCCGGCTCGAGGAGCTGGATGCGATCATCCTGACTCATCTGCACCATGACCATATCAGCGACATGCAGGTCCTCAAATACGCGATCGACCTGACTCGCAAGAACGGCCGGGACCTGGCCGCCATCCCGGTCATCGCCCCCGGGACGCCGGAAAATATTGCCGCCGGTCTGCAGAGCGACAGCAACCTGATCGTCGGCCAGATCAGCCCCAATTCGGAAATCGGCATGTTCGGCGCCACTGTCCGTTTCCTGCCCATGGACCACGCGGTCGAAACCTACGGCTTGCGCATCGAGTTCAACGGCCGCCGGCTGGCGTACACCGGCGATGCTGTTCCGGGCGTCAATTTGCCGGCCCTGCTTCAGGACGCTGATCTGGCCCTGATGGATGCGGGTACGCTGGAGCGCCTGCGTAAACCGATGATGGTCCACCTGACTGCCGCGGAATGCGCCATCCTGGCCCGGGCGAGCGGTGTCCGCCGCCTGCTGCTGACCCATCTGCTGCCCCTGCTCGATCCGGCGGAGATCCTGGCGGAAGCGGCGGCCCATTTCCCGACCGCCGAACTGGCCAGCCTCCTGGCGACTTACACCGTCTGAATGCCTGGCTGCCCGCAAGAACTGCTTTTCAGATCCGCGCAACAGCGGTAGAATGATAAGATGAATAATGGAAACGAGGATTGATCCATGATCGAACCAGGCAAACATACCGCCGTCATCACTGTTGTCGGCCGCGACCGGGTGGGCATCATCGCCGGTGTGGCGACGCTGCTGGCCGCGGCGCAGGTCAACATCAACGATATCTCCCAGACGATCCTGCATGAGGTGTTCACAATGATCATGCTGGTGGACATCAGCCGGATGACCCTCGACATCAAGGAACTGGGCGACCGGCTGGAGCAGCTGGGCCAGGAACTGGGCATATCGATCCGGATCCAGCATTCGGATATTTTTGACGCGATGCATCGGATCTGAGGGCGACGACATGTTCAACGATTTTGAAATTCTGGAAACCATCCGCATGTTCCAGGAACAGCACCTGGATGTGCGAACCATCACCATGGGCATTTCCCTGTATGATTGCGCCACGGCCGGCAGTACGGAGACCTGCCGGCGGATCTATGACAAGATCTGCCGCAAGGCGGCCAACCTGATCCGGGTCGGTGAGGATATCAGCCGCGAGTACGGCATACCGATCATCAACCAACGGATCGCCGTGACGCCCGTTTCGCTGATCGCCGCCTCCGGCGACACGGCCGACTACACCGTTTATGCCCGGGCGCTGGACCGCGCGGCGCACACGGTGGGCGTCAATTTCATCGGCGGCTTCTCGGCCCTCGTCCACAAAGGCTACACCGAGAGCGACCGGCGGCTGCTGGCGGCGATCCCGGAAACCCTGGCCACGACGGAACTGGTTTGCGCTTCGGTCAACCTGGCCACCAGCCGCACCGGCATCAACATGGACGCCGTGCGGGAGATGGGTGAGATTATCCTGAAAACCGCTCATCTGACGGCGGACCGCGACGCTTTCGGCTGCTGCAAGCTCGTTGTCTTCGCCAATGCGCCGGAGGACAACCCCTTTATGGCCGGTGCCTTCACCGGACCGGGCGAGCCGGAGTGTGCGATCAATGTCGGTGTCAGCGGACCCGGCGTGGTCAAGACGGCCTTGGAATCCGTCCGCGGCCAGGATCTGGGCGTGGTCGCCGAAACGATCAAGAAGGCGGCCTTCAAAATCACCCGCGTCGGCCAGCTGGTCGCCCGGGAAGCCTCGCGCCGCCTGGATGTGCCCTTCGGCATCATCGACCTGTCCCTGGCGCCGACGCCGGTGGTCGGCGACTCGATCGCCCGCATCCTGGAAGAATTCGGTTTGGAGACTTGCGGCGCCTGGGGAACGACCGCAGCCCTGGCCATGCTGAACGACGCTGTCAAGAAAGGCGGCACCATGGCCTCCTCATTCGTTGGCGGCTTGAGCGGCGCCTTTATCCCGGTCAGCGAGGATGAAGGCATGATCGCAGCGGTCGAAGCCGGCGGACTGTCCCTGGAGAAATTGGAAGCCATGACCAGCGTCTGCTCGGTGGGCATCGACATGGTGGCCGTGCCCGGCGATGTGCCGGCCAGCACCATCTCGGCGATCATCGCGGACGAGATGGCCATCGGAGCATTCAATAACAAGACAACGGC
>JAEXPB010000539.1 GCA_023438965.1 Bacillota bacterium
ATTTGATGTATAGTCAGGCTCTGGTTGTCCGGACCGGGCCGGGCTTGACGGAAGGCCTGGCCCGGCTTGACCAGATAGCCGGGCCAATGCAGCCGCTCGCAACGGCTGATGCGGCGGCCATTGCGGCAACCCACCGTCTGGCCGCTCAGCTGACAACCGCCCGCGCGATCCTGATGGCTGCCCGAATGCGCTGCGAAAGCCGCGGCTCACATTACCGCAGCGACTTCCCGGAGCAAAACCCGGCCTTCAGCCAACCGATCGTGATCGAATATGATTCCGGCCGCAGGGATGAAAAAGACCGGCTGATCGCCCGGCTGAGTTACGAGGTTTTATCATGATCCGACTGGGTATTGCCGGCGTCGGCACAATTGCCAATGATTACATCGGCCTGATCCAGGCCGGCCTGGTGCAGGATGTGCGGCTCACGGCGCTGGCCAGCCGCAGCCAGGCGAACCTGGCCCAATCGGTCCGGAAGCACCATCTGGCTGACGTCCAGACTTTCACGGATTACCGGGCCATGCTGGCGAGCGGCTCGATCGACGCCGTCCTGATCTGCACGCCGCATCAGGTTCATCCGGCGATGGCCCGCCAGGCACTCGACCATCATCTGCATGTTCTGGTCGAAAAGCCGATTGGCGTCGATCCGGCCGACGTTCGCCGCCTGGTCACGCATCTGGCGGCCAAGCCCGGCCTGGTCGGCGGTGTGATGTACAACCGGCGCCAGGCCGGCGCCTACCAGCGCATCCACCGGCTGCTGGCTGAAGGGGCCATCGGGGACTTGATCCGCGCCACCTGGTTGATCACCAACCTGTACCGGACACCGGCTTACTATCTATCGAGTCCCTGGCGCGGCACCTGGCGCGGCGAAGGCGGCGGTCTCCTGATGACTCAGGCCTCGCACCAGCTCGACCTTCTGCAATGGCTTTGCGGCATGCCGGAAACCGTGCAGGCTTTTTGCCAGACGGCCGGCCGCAGCATCGAGGTCGAGAACGAAGCCGTTCTTTTTTTGCAATATCCTGGCCAGGCTCAAGGTCAGTTCATTGCCTCGGCCCGCGAAACCCCAGGTACCAACCGGCTGGAAATCTGCGGCACGCGCGGTCAGATCGTGATCGAAAATGACAGTCTGGTCCGGGTTGGCATCCTGGCTTGTGATGAGCGCGATTTCGCCCGCGCGGCCAGCGAACCTTTCCGGCAGCCGGCTTTGACGGTGACAGAACACGTTCACCAGGATGCGGACAACCGTATCCAGCAGGCCGCGGCCATTCAGAATTTTATCGATGCCTGCGCGGGCCGGGCGGTCATTGCCTGCAGCCTGGCCGATGCCGCCAATTCCCTGGCGATCATCCAGTCCGCCTATCTCTCGAGCTGGACCGGTCGGGCAATTACCGTACCGGCGCCGGAAGACCAGTTTCAGCAGGAATTGGCCGGGCGCTGCCTGGAGGAGACTAATCTATGAATAAGAAGCGCATCGTCTGTTATGGCGATTCGAATACCTGGGGCTACAATGCCGAAACCGGCTTGCGCTTTCCGGATGATATCCGCTGGACCCAGCGCCTCGCTGAACGACTGGGGCCGGATTATCAGATTTGTGAAGAAGGACTGTCCGGCCGGACGAGTGTTTTTACCGACCCGCTGTTTGAAGGCTTGAGCGGACTGGCCCACCTCGCGCCGATTCTCGGTTCGCATAATCCGACCGATCTGCTGATCGTCATGCTGGGCACGAACGACTGCAAGCAACGCTTCAACGCCACCGGCCAGAATATTGCCGACGGCATTCGCCGCCTGGTCCAGAAAGCTCAATCCCTTGCCGTTTGGCGCAATGTGCCCCAGGTTTTGATCGTCGCTCCGATTCTTATTGGCCAGGAAATCTATACTGTGCCACGCATCAATGAGGACATGGGTGCCGGCTGTGCCGAGAAATCCTGGCAGCTTCCGGCGCTGCTCCAGGCCACGGCAACAGAATGCAACTGCGCTTACCTGGACGCCAATGCCGTCGTCACGGCAAACACCGTCGACTACATGCACTTTGACCGGGCGAGCTGCTCCCGCTTCAGTGACTATCTGGCGGATACCAGTATGCGGCCTTGACCATCAGTTCAGTATTGTCCCAGGGTAGATTCATGAAGGACAGCATTTTCTCGCCCGGAAAAAAAGAGTGACAGTAACGGGGGAAAATCCCCTCCGGCACAATGCCAATATAATCCTCACCTTTGAGCATGGCCAGAATTTCCTTGCCCTCCAACAGATAGACCGGATAACCTTTTTTCACCAATGCCAAATAGAATTTAACAGTCTCCACTGATCGCCCTTCACTTGATCCTGCCAACGTAAAATACCATCCTTGGTCATCGTGGCTGGTATACAAGGAAATATGCGTCGAATTGCCCCCACGGCAAACCTCCCACGGATGACCGCCACGCCATTCCCGGTCAAAATACCATGCCGTAAAGGCTTCGGCTGATGCTTCATCCAGATCCAGCAACCCATCGTCTCGCCCATCGGCATGCTTTTGATAAAGTGCTTTGGCAGGAAGCTTATCTACACCTTCAAACCGATTAGCCGTGTAGCCAAGTTGGCAGGCGGAAAAATAAAGGCCGGAGGTCATTGCTGGCCATCGATGCGCTGGGTGTATCTCAGGTTGGTTATTGATCAGATATTCAAAAGAGGCAATTTGATCAGCATCCATTTCGGCAAGATAAGCATTTTTATGATCGGGAAAGATAAACCAATAATCTTGACGGAGAATTTTACCAATCCGATGGCGATACGGCAGATTATGATTGACAAAATCATCGTATGCACCTGAATTAATCAATTCGATCGAATGAGTACCGGCAGTTACCAACCAATTCAAAAGATTGCTCTTTTCATATGCATAACGTTGTTGCGCTTCCGGTTCCAGCTTAAGAATGAGTTTCCGATTGATGAAAACGGAATAAGTCGCATGGTATTGCATCATTGCCAGGCGATACCATTTCAGCGTTTCAGGATATGAATCGAGCCACCGCTCTTCGAATTCCCGACGATTCGCAACCTCGCCTTCGGCCAGATATTCATCATAATTTGCAAATTCTTCGATCTTACCACGTGGAGCAACAAGCCACAACTCACGCAATTCATCATCGCCACTAATCGGGATTGCGTTCATCATCTGGGCAAACTTGAAGAAAAGCGCTTTCGTCAACTCGTCTATCACGTCGCAATCATGCTCAGCTTGATAAAGCAGGTTATCGACAACTGGAGCCGATGGCTTACCCGTCTGCAGACTTTTGCCCAATCAAGAACTCCCCTTTCCCGTTATGGTTGAATCTCCAGGAGATCGACAACTCCCAGCGTTTTTCCTGGCGGCAACAGAATTCGTAAAATTATACCCGATTGCGGATTTATGTCGCTGCACTCCAGCCTGGCAATGACGGGCTGTTTGACGCCGCTTGTCTCTCCCAACTGTTACTGCGATCTCCGCCCATTGCCTGACCGCAGAAAGATGCCTAACTGGTTTATTGCGCAGAGTGTAGCATAAAAAGTATTATAGAACAATATCAATAAAGATATTAAAACGATTTACACGCATCGTCAATGGAAGGGGAGGAAAAGCCATCCTAATTCAGCTGTCCAAACCGATCAATTGCGGTGTGATTGAAATAAAGCAACCGATATGCCCAAGTATGATAATTTTGCTATAATTGAGCTGATGAACAAAAGCTTGCCAGAAACTATCAATCATCGGCTGAAATTGATGCCGCACATGGAGAAACAACGATGCAAGTATTGGCGGGAATATCAGATGGCGCGGTCTTGCAGCGCGACTCCGGCGATTTATGCCGGGTCGATATTGATGCCCGTTTTACCGGTGAACCAGTCTCGTCAATCGGGATACTCAATCGCAAAACCGAATCTGAATGGGAATTGTCCGGGATCCCGACCGGCGGACCGTATACGATCATATTTCGGGATGCGGAATCATCAGCCACCTTTCGCGACATTTATGTCGGCGATGTCTGGCTGCTGGCCGGGCAATCCAACATGGAAGGCGCCGGCCGGATGACCCCTGAAGATGACGCTTATGTCCGCCACCCGCATCCGATGCTGCGTGCCCTGTACATGGATGACCGCTGGGATTCCGCCCGCCCGCAGCTGCATCAATTATGGCTTTCGCCAGACCCAGCGCACCAGGCTGCCAATCAGCGTTACCGGGACAGCATCCGGGAGCGGAAGCTGACCGTCCTGGATCATTTTCCGGCGCCCCAGCGCCGGGGTGTCGGTCCTGGACTCTATTTCGCGCAGGAGATGCACCATTTGTCAGGCGGCGTGCCGCAGGGCCTGATACCGTGCGCCGTCGGCGGCGCGCCGATTGAGATGTGGCTGCCGACGGAAGATGGATCGGCGAATTACTATACGGCGGCGCGGCGGCGGCTGCGCCTGGCCGGCAATCACATTCGGGGTGTTTTCTGGTCGCAGGGGGAGGGCAATCCGAATTGGGCGGCTTATCCCGACCAAATCCGACGCCTGCGCAGCGACCTTGTTCAGCACTTGCACTGCGGCATGCTGCCGTTTGTGCAGGTCCAGTCTTTCCGATTAACCTTGCCGGCGCCGCCCGAAACCGCCTATGTCTGGAGCAGATTCCGGGACATGCAGCGCACCATGCCGGCGTTCTGGCCAGACCTGGCGACCATCGCCGCCAATGACCTGGAACTGGATGATTGCATTCATCTGTCCTCTGATTCGCAGAAAAAAATCGGCGCACGGGCGGCCAAGGCCATGCACTATCTGATCGCTGGCATTGGCCGGCCCGAGCCGGATCTAGACTCCATCCGCGCCGAGCCGGATGAGTATTTACCGTTTAATTATACTTTACGGATCAAGTACCGGAATGTGACCGGCTGCCTGAAGGCTTCCGGCGTGCCGTCCGGCTTTACGCTCCGGAAGATCCAATCCGGCCAGGACCCCTCGCTGGACCATATCCAGAGGATTTATCCGGCGGGAGACGAAGTGGTGATTCGTACGGAGCTTGCGCTGGCGGAACTGCAACAGCGGGAATTATGGTATGGCTGGGGAAACAGCTTTTACTGCAACATAACAGATGAGGCCGATCGCGCCATCCCTGCGATGGGACCGATCGCGCTGGACTGTATACTTTCGCCGCTTTAGGCTAAACTTTTCAATGAATTCTTAAGCACCTGAGCAGTCACCGGATCAGGTTTTGTCAATATTCCACCACCGGCGACCATCCTGGCCGATAAGCGCCTCCGCGGCATCCGGTCCGCTTGAGCCGGCGGCATAGTTGGGGTAGATTTCACAGCGGTTGCTTAATTGGTTCTCCAGACTTTCGATGAAGGCCCAGGAATGCTCCAGCTCATCCCAGCGGGTGAACAGCGAGGAATTTCCCCGGAAAGCTTCCAGAATCAACCGTTCGTAGGCTTCCGGGACATTGCCCTGGTACCGGCTGTTCTGGGAATAATTCAGCTCGATCCGCTCCATGGTAAATTCATTGCCGGGTCGTTTGGCGTTGATCTGGAAATAAATGCCCTCCGCTGGCTGAACTTCAATCACCAGGAGATTGGGACTCAGATCCTTGAAAGCGTCATAGTAATTTACACCCGGCAAGCGCTTGAATTCGATGACAATCTGCGTGCGCTGCCGATCCAGCCGCTTGCCGGCGCGAATATAGATGGGTACCGTGCCCCAGCGAAAATTATCGACATAGGCTTTCAAGGCGATATAAGTTGGAATGGGCGAATCCGGGGCAACCTGTTCTTCGGCCCGATACCCGGGGACGTCTTGCCCGGCTATCTGCCCGGGTCCATATTGTCCGAGAATGATTTCGCTGCTGGCTTGAGCATTTGTATAGCAGCGAAGCGACCGCAGCGCTTTGACTTTCTCGTTGCGGATGGATTCTGGCGCGAGATCGGTTGGCGGCTCCATGGTAATCAATGCAAGCATCTGCAGCAGATGATTTTGCAGCATATCCTTCAGGATCCCGGCCTTTTCATAATAACCGCCGCGGTTCTCAACCCCCAGTGTTTCGGTCGAAGTGATCTGGATATTGTCAATGTAATAGTGATTCCACAGCGGTTCAAACAGGGAATTGCCAAAACGGATCGTCAAGATATTCTGGATCATTTCCTTGCCCAGGTAATGGTCGATGCGATAAATCTGCTGCTCCCCGAGGGCCTCGTTAATGGACTGATTGAGTGCGCGGGCCGTCGACAAATCCGACCCGAACGGCTTTTCGATCATCACGCGGTGCAGCTCGTTCGCCTTCGCAATCAGCTTGTTTTGCTTTAAGCGGTCGATGATCAACCCGAAATAATCAGGCGCGACAGCCAGGAAATAAAGGCGCTCAACAGGAATTGGCGATCGCGATTCAAAAGCGTCAAGTGCGGATCGCAAGCGCGCGTATCCGTCCTGATCCGCGGTAAATTCAAGTTGCAGGTAGAAAATCCGGCTTAGGAAAGTTGCCAGATGCTGCTCGTCAATCTGGCTGCGCGAAAATAGCATAACTGATTTCCGCGCTGTTGCGCGATAGTCCAGGTCATCACTAACCCGCCGGCCAATCGACAGAATGCGAAATTCGCGCTGCAACCGGTTTTCCGCCATCAGATTATAGAGAGCCGGCAGCAGCTTCCGGTGCGTCAGATCTCCGGTGCCGCCGAAGATGACGAAGAGCAAGGAACGATCATCTATTTCTTCCTTTGAATTAAACATAGGCACCTTCCTTTCCGGCAACCTGACTACTGCTATCTTGCCAGTACCCAAACCAATAAGCAAGCCGGCAGTGTTACGGAAAATCAAGCAGAACAACGAAAGAACGCCGTCATGATATGGACAGGAAGATCCATCATAGCGGTAATTCCATCGAGATTGTTTATGGTTATATTACAATATGATTTAGTCTACTGCTTCGAGCTTGACAACCCCCGTGCACCAGAACAATAATAATCCTTGGGTCCGGAATGGGCTTGCCGGCGGCCTTTGCCACCGACAGGCACCCATCCGCCACCGTCCCTGGTTCCCTGCATGACCCATAACAATAATCGCATTCGAGGAGGAAACTATGAGGAAACGTCTGACTATTCTGACCCTTGTCCTGGTCATGACCCTGTGCTGCTTTCCCATGCAGGTTGCTGCCGCACCATTGGTGACCTGGCCGGGCAACCAAATCACGGTCGCCTATGCGCCGACCAACATCATCGTCGCCAACGACGGCACCAGTTATGTGACCAATAATAACGGCGGCATCATGAAATACCTGTCCACCGGCGTACTGGACACCGCCTGGGCCGCCGCCGGCCGGGCCGTAGAAACCATCCGGCCGATTTTCCTGTGCTTCGACGCCAATGGTGATATTCTTACCGGCAACTGTGATGCGGCCAATGGTATTTACCGCATTTCAGCGGTGACCGGCGCCAGCACGGTCATCATTCCTGGTGTCCGGGTGACCGGCATCGCGACCGATGCGGCGGGCAATATCTATGTCAACGACGGCGGGAACCTGATCAAATACGATTCGACCTTTACCCTGGTCTGGACCAAGGCGACGGCGGGTTTTGAAATGGGGCTCTGCCTGCTGCCCGACGGTTCGATCATTACGACCAGCGAGAATAACGGATCAATTCAGAAATACAACGCTTCTGGCGTGATTGATCTGACTTTCGGCACGGGTGGCTTCCTGGATGTTTCCGAAAACAACATCGGCTTTGCCAGCTACGATGAAGCCCTGTATGTTTCCTGCTACGGGGATAGTGTCATCAAGCGTGTTTCACTCGACGGCCAGACCGCGGAGAATGTTCTGACCGGGGCTTCGCCGACCGTTCTGGTCGCCAAGGGCGGCTTCTACTTCATCACCAACTGGCTGCATGGCAAGATCGAATGCTTTGAGCGGCCGACCATCGACATCAAGAATGATGAATTTACCTGCGCTGTCACGCCGAATTTCCTGGCGCCGGGATCGCCCAGCACAGTGGCCCTGGATATCAACTCGATCAGCCCGGAAAACTACTCGGTGACGGCTAAAGTCTATAACAAGGCCACCGACTTGCAGGCGACCGACATCACGTCCACCACGGCGACCCTGGCCGATGGCGATGCCGACCTGGTTCTGACGCCCGGCGCGGGCGGCTGGGCTGCCGGCGATTACTACGTCGTCCTGG
>JAEXPB010000187.1 GCA_023438965.1 Bacillota bacterium
CATCCGGCGCCGCGAGCTATGGCCAGCCGCCGCCGGTCCGGGCCGGCAAACCGGCCGGCGCCGGCAGCACCGCGGCGCCCGGGGCAGCCCGCCCGACTGGCAACGCCGGTGTGCCCGGCGCACCCGGATCAGCCCGTCCGACCGGCAACACCGGTCCGAATCCGGCCGACGGCCGCGATAATGCCGCAAACCGCCCCTACCGCCGGATGCCCAAACCCGAAGGCGTCATCTGGGGCAAGATCCGGCCGGAATTGAACCGCACCGCCATCGCCGATTTGAATTCCGAATCCGGTCTTGTGCAGATCGAAGGCGATGTCTTCGACCTGGAAGGACGCGAGGTCAGCAACGGCACCCGGGTGCTGCTCAAATTTTCCCTGACGGACTATACCAATTCCGTCGGCTGCATCATCTTCATCAAACCCGAGGACCGGGAGACGATCGAAACGGCCCTGGACAAAGCCCATATCCGGCTCAACGCCGAGATCGCCTTTGATTCCCAGTTCGCCAAGGACCTGCAGGCCAAGGTCGTCGGCATTCAGGAAGCCGTCCGGCAGCCGGGCCGGCAGGATACGTCGCCGGTCAAGCGGATCGAGCTGCATGCCCATACCAAGATGAGCACCAAGGACTCGGTCTGCGACGCATCAAACCTGGTCAAGCTGGCCGCCGAGTTCGGCCATGCCGCGGTCGCGATCACCGACCACGGCGTCGTCCAGGCTTTCCCGGAAGCGGCCGAGGCGGCGAAAGCCTTGAAGAAGCAGGGCAAGCCGATCAAAGTCATTTACGGCGTCGAAGGGTATCTGGTCGACGACGGCGCCGCCGTGGCCTGGATGACGGAGGGGGCGACGCTGGATGACGGCTTTGTCGCTGTCGATGTGGAGACGACCGGTCTCGACCCGTCGGCGGACCGGGTGATCGAAATCGCCGCCGTCTGGTTCCGGCCGGACGGGGAGGGCGGGTTCCAACCGGCGGACAGTCTGGTCAGCCTGGTCAATCCCGGCATCCCGGTACCGCCCCGCTCCCAGGAATTGACCGGTATCACGACGGATATGCTGGCCGGTGCTCCCGAGCCGCTGGCGGCCATGGAAATGCTGCGCCAGTTTATCGGCAGCCGGCCGGTGGTCGCCCATAATGCTTTCTTTGATTTGTCCTTCCTCCGCTATGAAGGTTTCCGGATCGCCAAAGAAAGCGACCCGCGCATCAAATTCAACCCGCCGCTGGTTGACACACTGGCCCTGGCCAGGATATTCCTGCCGGATCTGGTCAACCACAAACTGAATACGGTGGCCGAACATTTGGCCGTCAGCCTCGACCGGCACCACCGCGCCGACGCCGATGCCATCGCCTGCGGGTCGATCTTCGCCATCCTCTGGCAGCGCAGCGGCGCAGCCACGCTGACGGAGCTGAACCAAATGGCCGGCCATGCAGCCGACGAGACAATCCTCGAGCACAAGAAGACGGTCTACCACACGATTCTGCTTGCCCGCGACTATGTCGGGCTTTATAACCTGTACCGCCTGATTTCCCTGGCGCATACCCGCTATTTCCATACCCGGCCGCGCATCCCGCGCAGCCTGCTGCAATATTTCCAGGCCGGGCTGATCCTGGGCAGCGCCTGCGAAGCCGGCGAGGTGTTCCAAAGCGTCCTGGCCCTCTACAAAGCCTGTGGCAATGATTTCGATGCGGCCCGCGGCCGCCTGGGCGACCCGGCCCTGGTCCGCACCGCCCGCTTCTACGACTACCTGGAGATCCAGCCGATCGGCAACAACCGGTTTTACCTGCGCGATGCCGCCAGCGGCCTGAGGGACGACGAAGACCTGCGCAACCTGAACCGCCTGATCGTCCAACTCGGCGACAACCTGCGCAAGCCGGTCTGCGCCACTTGCGACGTGCATTTTCTGGAAAAGCGCGACGGCGAGTTCCGCCGCATCCTGCTGGCCGACATGGGCTACGCCGACGCCGAGGAACAGGCCGACCTCTATTTCCGGACCACCGACGAAATGCTCGCCGAATTCGATTATCTGGGCGCCGGCAAAGCCCGGGCCCTGATCATCGACAATCCGGCGGCGATCGCCGCCAAGGTGACCGGCGGGATGAAACCTTTCCCGGACGGCTCTTTCCCGCCGATCATCGCCTCGGCGGCTGAGGAAATCCGCAATCTGACCTGGGAGACGGCCAACCGGATTTACGCCCGCGACGGCCAGTTGCCCGATCTGGTCCGCCAGCGGATCGAACGGGAGCTGCGCTCGATCATCGACAACGGTTTTGCGATCATGTACTACATCGCTCAGCGGCTGGTCAAGAAATCCAATGACGACGGCTATATCGTCGGCTCGCGCGGATCGGTGGGCTCGTCGCTGGTGGCCA
The DNA here is from genome assembly GCA_023438965.1 of Bacillota bacterium. Classification (GTDB taxonomy): domain Bacteria; phylum Bacillota; class Clostridia; order Saccharofermentanales; family UBA5734; genus UBA8949. The sequence goes on from JAEXPB010000187.1 coordinate 2,365, forward strand.
CGCTTTGCGGCATTTCGGAGGTCAATCCGCTGCCGCCGCATTATGTCTGCCTCCATTGCCGCCACAGCGAGTTCGACGATTCCGGCAATTACGGTTCCGGCTACGACCTGCCGGACAAGGACTGCCCGTTCTGCGGCCAGCCGCTGCTGCGCGAGGGGCAGGACATCCCTTTCGAAACATTCCTCGGCTTCAACGGCGACAAACAGCCGGACATCGACCTGAATTTCTCCGGCGAATACCAGGCCCGGGCCCACAAATTCATCGAAGAAATGTTCGGCGGCAGCCACACCTTCCGCGCCGGCACGATCGGCGGCTATGCCGACAAGAATGCCCAGGCGATCGTGGTCAACTACTTCAAGGAAAAGCAGCAGTTCGTTACCCAGGCTGAGATCAACCGTCTCTCGCGCGGCCTGATCGGCGTCAAGCGGACCACCGGCCAGCATCCGGGCGGCATCGTCGTCGTGCCCAAGGAACGGGATGTTTACGACTTCACGCCGGTGCAGTATCCGGCCGACAAGACCGAGGGCGGCACCGTGACAACACATTTCGACTTCTACGCCATGCACGACACGAGCCTCAAGCTGGACATCCTCGGCCACGATGACCCGACCATGCTCAAGATGCTCGGTGACCTGACCGGCGTCGACGTCCGGACCATCCCGATCCCGGACAAGAAAGTCATGTCCCTGTTCCAGTCCACCGCCGCCCTGGGCATCCCGGACGGCACCTCGCCGGCCGATTCGGCGACACTCGGCCTGCCGGAACTGGGCACTTTCATGGCGCGGGAGATGATCAAGGAAACCCGGCCCAGCCGGTTCTTCGATCTCGTCCAGCTGATGGGGCTCTCGCACGGCACCGATGTCTGGAAAGGCAACGCCCAGGAATTGATCCGCAGCGGAACCTGCACGATCAATGAAGTCATCGGCTGCCGCGACAGCATCATGACCTGGCTGATCTACAACGGCCTGCCGCCCAAGTCGGCTTTCGACATCATGGAGAAGGTCCGCAAGGGCAAGGGGCTCTCCGCGGAGCACGAGCAGCTGATGAACGATCACCAGGTGCCGCAATGGTATATCGAGTCCTGCAAGAAAATCCGCTATATGTTCCCGAAGGCGCATGCCGCCGCTTACACGATTTCCTCGCTGCGCATCGCCTGGTTCAAGGTCTATCATCCGGAAGCCTATTATTGCGCCTATTTCACGATTCGCGCCGACGAATTC
>JAEXPB010000188.1 GCA_023438965.1 Bacillota bacterium
AATGGCGGACCGCCGAATCAGTCGAGCACGGCATCATTAATACGCTGATTTACTATTTTCGGAAAATGTGGCCGTCGACCCTGCCCGGCTTGCTGCTGATCTGGCAGTTGCTGGCGGTTTGGCGTAATCCGCGCTGGGCTACGCTGGCACTGACCGCCGTGCTGTGGATCGGGTCACCGCTCCTGGCCTGGCTGGCCAGCCTGCCGGTAAAGGCCGCGCAGCCGGGTCGGCGCCGGGCTGAGCAGCTGCGGCGCCTGCGTCTGACCGCCCGCCGAACCTGGAATTATTTCGAGGATTTCAGCCAGTCGGCCAACCATTGGCTGTGCCCCGACAATTACCAGAAGTACCCTGGTCCGAAGACATCGGACAAGACTTCGCCGACCAATATCGGCCTGCAGCTGCTGTCCACGCTGGCGGCGCGGGATTTCGGCTTTATCGGTTTGCAGGTTCTCGTTGAGAAGTGCGAGCAGATCCTGACCATCGTGCAAAAACTACCCAAGTGGCATGGCCATTTGTACAACTGGTACCAGACCAGCTCGATCCGGATCCTCGAACCGCAATATGTGTCGACAGTGGACAGCGGCAACTTCTGCGCCCATCTCCTGGCCTTAAAGCATGGACTGCTGGAATTGAAGGGACATCCGGTCTTTCCGGCAGCCAGCATCACCGGCCTGCGGGACACCCTGACTGCCGCCGGTCTGGACGGCAGCCAGATCCGCGACCGGTACGCCACGCTCGAGGACTGGTCCGCCAGCCTGCGTGACCTGCAGTCGGGCATCGCCGCCGCACCGACCGACCAGACCTGGCAGAAACGGCTGGACCTGCTGTGCGGCGGCTTGCTGGCTGATCTATCAATTACCGACGGTAAAGGCGGCTGGGATAGTCAAAAAACCCTGGACCAGCTGGCAGCTGCCGGCCAGCCGCGGGCACTCGGCCTGGGCAGCCGGATCGACGATCTGGCCGGGATCATCGAGCACCTGATCCGGGAGACTGATTTTGCGGCGCTCTATGATCAGCGGCACCGCCTGTTCCTGATCGGCTACCATGTTTCATCGCAGACGCCGGACGCCGGCCGTTATGACCTGATGGCTTCCGAAGCCCGGCTGACCAGCTTCCTGGCGATTGCCAAGGGCGATGTGCCGCAGCGTCACTGGTTCGCCCTGGGCCGGCCATTCACGCTGATCCGGGGTACGCCGGCGCTGCTGTCCTGGAGCGGATCGATGTTTGAATACCTGATGCCCAACCTGGTATTGAAAACGCCGCCGGGCAGCATCTTTGCCCAGAGCTCCTATGCTGCTGTCACCCGGCAGATCAGCCACGGCCGGAGCCTCAAACTGCCCTGGGGCGTGTCCGAGTCCCAATATTACGCCTTTGATGTGAATTCCAATTACCAATACACGTCGTTCGGCGTCACACGCCTGCGGCTGCAGTCTTCTCTGCGGCCAACCCAGGTGGTCGCACCATACGCGACCTGCCTGGCTCTCCACGTCCGGCCGCATCGGGCACTGCACAATCTTGACCGGTTGCGCCGCCTTGGCGCGGAAGGCGAGTACGGTTTTTACGAGTCGCTGGACTTCACGCGGCCGGATAGCACCAACCTGCGGCCCTATTCCCTGGTGCAAACCTCCATGGTCCATCATCAGGGCATGAGCCTGACAGCAATGGACAATTTCCTGAATGCCGGTATCATGCAGAGCCGGTTCCACCGGGAGCCGATGGTCCAGGCCGCGGAGATCCTGCTTGAGGAGACCGGCTCGATCGGCCTGATTGCCGTATCCCGCCGCTGGTACACAATCAGCATCAACGCCGCGGAAATCCCCGAAGAGAAAGTGGAAGCCCGCTATGTCCTGGCGCCGGAACCGCCGGAGCCGGTCGGCCATATTCTGGCCAACCGGCAGTACATGCTGCTGCTGACCTCGGACGGCGAGGGATTCAGCCAGTGCGGCAATGTCATGCTCAACCGCTGGCGGCCGGACACCCGCGGCGTCGGCTACGGTTCATTCATCTATTTGCGCAACCTGGACAGCGGCGAGGTTTGGAGCAGCGCCTACCGGCCGACCCGGAAGGACCCGGATAGCTACCAGGCGATCTTCTCGCCGGATAAAGCCGAGTTCATCCGCCGGGACGGCACGATCAACACCCGCACCGAGGTGACGATATCGCCGCAGGATAATCTGGAGTTGCGGCGGGTAAGTTTGAGCAACAACGGCGACAAGGCGGTGACCATCGAAGCGACCAGCTACCTGGAGGTTGTTGCCGACGCCTATCTGGCCGAGGCGGCCCACCCGGCTTTCAACAAGCTGTTCATCGAGACCGAATATCTGGGCAACCGTCAGCTGCTGATCGCCCGCCGGCGCCAGCGTTCACCGCATGATCGCGTCAGCTATGTCATGCAGATGGTCCGGACTGACGTGACCTTGCAGAAGGATGTGGAATATGAAATCGACCGGCGGGCATTCATTGGCCGGAACGGGTCCCTGTTGCGACCGCAGGCGCTGGAGGCGGCCAAGCCACTGTCCTGCCGGGACGGCTTTGCGGTCGATCCGATCCTCAGCCTGCGCGCCGTGGTGACAGTGCCCGCCGGGCATACGGTGATTCTGGTTTTTGCCACCGGGTTTGCCACCAGCCGCGATGCCATCCTGCAAATGGACCAAAATTATGAGAAGGTTCATGACGCGGAAGACCTGTTTAAATTATCGCTCAGCAGCAGCAAACTGAAATTGAAATATCTGTCGATCACACCGGCTCAATTCAATGCGATCGAGGACCTGGTCGGACCTCTCTATTATCCGTCGCTGCCCTGGCGCGGTCCGGCGGACTCGATCCTGCGCAACCAAAAGGGACAGAGCGGCCTATGGCGCTTCGGCATTTCCGGCGACAACCCAATCATGCTGCTCCGGGTGAACGACTTGAAATCCAATCCCTTGATCAACGATGCCCTGCTGGCCTTCGAGGTCCTGCGCGCCCATCATGTCCAGGTTGACCTGGTTATTTTCAACGATGAGGAAACCGGTTACGCCATGGAACTGAACCACATCATCCTGGCCATGATCAGCCGGTTGAAAATATTCAATGAAGGGCAGGACCGACCGTCCCTGTTCATCGTTAACCGCTACCAGCTGAGCCCGGAGGAAGGCGATCTGCTTCTGACGGTTGCCCGCCTGGTTTTTACAGCCGAAACCGGCATCTACTTCCGGACATTGAAGGCATCAATCCCGCTGCAGACAGCCAAACCGGTCAAACCGACAGAACATGCCGCTCCGCCGGCCGTCATCCAGCTGGCTTCGGGTCCGGCCGCCGAATACGGTCCCGCGATCGAAGCCCCGGTCAAGACCGACTTGAAACTGGAATTTTTCAACGGCATCGGTGGTTTCACCCGGGACGGCCGGGAGTATGCCATCCAGATCCGCAACGGCATGAAACCGCCCGCCCCCTGGATCAATGTCATTGCCGGCGACAATTTCGGCTTCCTTGTATCCGAAAGCGGCGCCGGTTATACCTGGTCCGGAAATAGCCGGGAGAACAAGCTGACGACCTGGTCGAACGATCCGATCATCGATCCTGTGCCGGAAGCGGTCTTTATTCGTGACGAGATCACCGGCGCCATCACATCACCCTGCTTGCTGGAATCGGGTTATGGCGGCGATTACCTGGTCCGGCATGGCTTTGGCTACTCGGTGTTCGAGCATGACGAACTCGGTTTGCGGCAGGTCCTGACCTTATTCGGCAACCAGGAAGCGCCGGTCAAAATCTGGCTGCTGCGGCTGACCTCGCATGGCCGGTCTTCCGGCCGCTACTCGATCACGCTATACGTCGAATGGCTGCTGGGTGTCATGCGGGATCAGACAGCTCCGTACATCCTGACCGAATTTGATCCGCAAGCCGAAATCCTGACCGCGCGCAATGTCTACCAGGACCTCTTCCGGGGCAACCGGGCCTTCTTGTTTTCGAGCGAGAAAATTGCATCCTATACCGGCGACCGGCAGGAATTCCTCGGTTCCGGCCGCTCGGTCCGTTATCCGCAGGGCCTGTCCCGACCCAACCTGCAAAACCGCACCGGCGCCGGATTCGATCCCTGCGGCGCCATCCAGATCCGGCTGGACATGAAGTCCGGCGAAACCCGGACAATTGCCTTTGGCCTCGGTTATGCCGACAGTTCAGAACAAATCGGCAGCCTCCTGGATCGTTTCCGCAGTGTGGAGGCCGCCGGACGCGAACTGGCCGGCACGCGGCGCTTCTGGGAAACCAAACTGGGCCGGCTGATGGTCCGCACGCCGGATCGGGCGATGGATATTCTGCTCAACGGCTGGCTGCAGTACCAGGTGCTCTCCTGCCGAATCCTGGCCCGCGCGGCTTTTTACCAATGCGGCGGTGCTTACGGATTCCGCGACCAGCTGCAGGATGTGCTGGCTTTCCTGGACAATGATCCGGAACTGGTTCGCCGCCAGATCCTGCTTTGCTGTTCGCGCCAGTTCCCGGAAGGGGATGTACAGCACTGGTGGCATCCCCCGACTGGTGTCGGTGTCCGGACCCGCATCTCCGACGACCTGTTGTGGCTGCCATACGTCACGGAAGAATATGTCCGGCATACCGGCGATTACTCGATTCTTGATGAAACGGCGCCTTTCTTGAGCGGTGATTTGCTCCGGCCGGAGCAACAGGAGGTCATGTTTGTGCCGCAGGTCTACGATCAGCCGGAAACCGTCTACCGGCATTGCCTGCTGGCGATCGAACACGCCTGCCGATTCGGCCGTAACGGCTTGCCCTTGATGGGCGGCGGCGACTGGAACGATGGCATGAATGAAGTCGGCAGCAAAGGTGCCGGCGAGAGCGTCTGGTTGGGTTGGTTCCTGTATGCGGTGATTCACCGCTTCCTGCCGATCTGCAAACACCAGCAAGATGCCACCAGCCAGCGACAACTGGGCAGCCTGGCCGGCAGCCTGACCAGCAACCTGGAAAATCATGCCTGGGACGGCCGCTGGTATCTCCGGGCCTTTTTTGACAGCGGCGCACCGATGGGTTCAGCGAACAGCGAAGAATGCCAGATCGACTCGATCAGCCAGTCTTGGTCTGTCCTGTCGGAAGCTGCCGACCCGCAACGTGCCGCCAAGGCCATCGAATCAGCGCGGCACCAGTTGGTTCGCGAAGAGCAGCGAGCCATCCTGCTGCTGGCCCCGCCCTTTGACAAATCAACGGAAAATCCCGGTTATATCCGAGGCTATTTTCCCGGCGTCCGGGAAAACGGCGGCCAATACACGCATGCGGCGGTCTGGCTGGCGATGGCTTGCGCCAAATTAAAAAAAGCGCCGGAAACCTGGCAGCTGGCTAACCTGTTGAATCCGATCCGTTCCACGTCCAGCCTGCAGAATGCCTATCGTTATGAAAAGGAACCCTATATCATGTCGGCCGACATCAGCATGGCGCATCCTTTCGAGGGCCGTGCCGGCTGGAGCTGGTATACCGGGTCAGCCAGCTGGATGTACCAATTCCTGCTGCGTTCAATTCTCGGCATCAGCCGGCAAGGTCGCAACTTGATTATCAATCCCTGTGTCCCGGCTACTTTCCGGGAATACCAGGTAGATTACCGCTTCGGCGAAAGCCTGTACCAGATCAGCTTCAAGAACAAGAGCGGTCCTGGCACCGCCGTGCAATCCCTGACCGTCGATGGTGTTTCGGCAGATAATCACCGCATCCCCTTGACTGACGATAGCAAAACACATCAAGTCACGGTCCTGCTGACTGATCAGAATCATCATCGGCTGTGACCTGCATAACTGGCTGCTAGTTCAAATAACGCTTTGCAGCTTAAATAATCGGCGCCTCATAGCGAATGACCGCCAGACAGTCGGCTTGTTCAGGCATCTCATCCGCGGACAGCACATAGACTTGGCCACCGTGCTGCATGACCAGCATCGCTGCCTGATCGAGCAATTCCTCTTCGCCGAATTCCGGCTGTCGTTCAGCATCGGTCAGCGTCACCCGACCGCTCGTTGGATCGAACCGACCCCAGGACTGCTTGTTTTCCAGCAGGAAAAGGCTGTCAATTTGCCGGTTGCTGGCTGCTGGCAAGACTTGGCGAATATCCTCGATCACCCGCGGCGTACCCATCAGTTTGGTACAATTCTTCAGGGCAGCGGTCTTCTCCCGGAGGAAGAATGGTCGGACGATGTCCCAGCCCGTCTTGAGGATAACCTCCCGTTTCAGGGTATCCGGTGAACCGGAGATGTTCTTCTCCATCAGCCGCGGATCGCGGGACACATTCTTGAACAGTGGATAAAGGTAGTCCACGCAAGCCAGGACCAGCGGTGCGCTGTCGTCAGCCAACGCCTTTTTCAAATGGGTGTCGACCAACCGGAAATATTCATCAATGCGATCCTTCTCGCTGTCCTTCATAGATTCCGAGCCATGAAAAACCGAGCCGCCGACACCGCCGGAGGCATCTCGTCCTTTGCCGGAACCGCTATGGTGCTGCAATTGCTTTTCCACGCTGTAGGTGTCAAAGACGGCTTTCAGCGAATCCAAATGATCGCTGAATTTCACTTCTTCTATATTATAGCGGGTACAGTGGTACAAGCGGGCGTCGCCAAGACTCAGCCACAACATATGATAATGGCCGTCATGGTCGATCATGCGCAGAAGTGGCCGCACGCTGAAACGATCAGAGATCGTGACTGATTCAGGAACTTGAATTGGCAGCAGATACACCCGGAGGCCATTCTCATTAAAGAAGAGGGCCAAGGTGGCCTCCTGATGCTCCCAGAAAAGGGCATCATCATATAAGGCTTGCACAGGCTTGATGATCTGCTCGATGATCGGCGTCCTCACCCCCTTGTTATGGAGGGCTTCTTCGGAGGCCTTGACCATTTTTCGCAGACGAATCGGGCCCTGTCTGGTATCGGCGCCTTCTTTTTGTACGGGCAAATAGAATGAGAGACTGGGAAACAAACGAACGCTCTGTAATTCAGTCAACTGGTCCCTGGTGAACAAATTCATGATCATCCCTCCGTTTTGTGACCAGCAGCGCCATCCGACGCGGACCGCCAGACAGCATCTATTCAATTTGACTTGATACGCAAGCACGAATGGTTCTCTCACTGGATGTATTTTCATTATAGAGCAGAAGAGGGGCAGTTTCAACGAGAGAGCAGAACCGGGTGGACCTGCGTCGGCTTGTCCTCGCCGCTGCGCGGCATGCGGATGCCTTCCTCCGGTCCCCCGGTTCTGCCAGTACAGCGGAAGAAGGGAACCGGGTGGACCTGCGTCGGCTTGTCGGAAGTCAGGCCATTCCTCTCGACCATTTGTCCTCGCCCTGCGGGCTGTGGATGTGGCCTGCCGGAAGGCCTGACTTCGCGTAAATACGGAAATCCTTTCATCTCGCCGCTGCGCGGCCTGCGGATGCCTTCCTCCGGTCCCCCGGTTCTGCCAGTAAGGTGGAAGAAGGGAAACGGGTGGACCTGCGTCGGCTATATCCTACACGTCGGTAAAGATATCGGGCAAGGAGACCTCCAGACCGGGAAAACAAATGGACTGCAGCTTACCATCGCCGATGTAAACGCGGGTGTCTGCGAAATCGCCGTTTTCAAATGCATATAAATGAATTATTTTTTTGTCCGGATCAATCAGCCAGTACTCCTTAACGCCAGTCTGCAGATATAGAT
>JAEXPB010000216.1 GCA_023438965.1 Bacillota bacterium
GGGCGACACCGTGCGGCGCGTCCGGATAAATGTGCAGCTCGAACGGGATGCCGGCCTGGGACATGGCTTCGGCTGTATAAAGCGCATTTTCCACCGGGACGGTTTCGTCGTTGGCGGTGTGCATCAGGAAAGCCGGAACCGTCCGCTCATCAATATGCTTATCGATCGAATATAGCGCCAGCTGCGCATCGGTCGGTTCGTCGGTGCCGAGGATACGCTGGAAGGAACCCCGGTGCGCCTTGTTCAGGGCAGTCAGGACGGCATAGCAAAGAATCATGCCCGCCGGCTTGTTGGCCCCGTAAGGAAGCTCCATTTGCTCGCGAATGACCGGCCAATGCCAGAAGGTCCCCAGACTGGCGGCCAGATGACCGCCGGCGGAAAAACCGACGGTGAAGATGCGCTCCGGATCGACATGATAGGCAGCCGCATTTTTACGGATGTGCTGCATCGCCAGCGACGCATCGACCAACGGCCGGGGAAAGCAGGCCTTGCGGCCGACGGAATATTTCAGCACGAACGCGTTGACGCCCAGCGCCAGATAAGCCAGGGCGATCGGTTCACCTTCGCGGTCGTCACAGACACAACCATAGCCGCCGCCGGGGATGACCAGTATGGCGTCCCGGACCGGAGCGGGCTCATCGGCGACATAGGTGGTCAGGGTGATATCCGGATCGTCGTCACGCAGTCGGATGATTTGGGTAAGCATAGCTTCGCACCTCGAGCTCAGATTGTGGTTCCCAGCCAGACCGGGAGCACGATTGGCCATATAATTATCCGGCCAGGTCATCAATATTCGAAAACCTATTGCTATAATAAAACTAAATCAGGACGAAGGAAAGCTAAAATGGAGGGCCTATGAGAATCTTGCATACTTCCGACTGGCATCTGGGCCGCACCCTTTACGGGCGTAAGCGCTATGACGAATTCGCCGCCTTCCTGGACTGGCTGGCCCTGCAGATCGGGCAGCAGCAGGTCGATGCGCTGCTGGTCGCCGGTGATGTCTTCGACAACAGCATGCCCAGCAATCGGGCACAGGAACTTTATTTCGGCTTTCTGGCCCGGCTGGCCGGAACAGTCTGCCGGCATGTCGTCATCATCGCCGGCAACCACGACTCGCCGTCGTTCCTCGATGCGCCCAAGGAACTGCTGAAGGCGTTCCGTATTCATGTGATCGGCACTTGCGCCGACGCGCCGGCCGATGAATGTCTGATCCTGGCGGACAGTCGGGGGCGGCCGGAGGCGATCGTCTGCGCCGTTCCGTATTTGCACGATCGGGATATTCGAACCGTCGAGGCCGGCGAGTCGATGGCTGACAAGGATCTGAAGATGATCGCCGGCATCCGCGACCATTATGCCGCGGTCTGCTCGGTCGCCGAAGAGCAGCGGCAAAAAGCCGGCGATGTGCCGGTCATCGCCATGGGTCACCTGTTCGCGGCAGGCGGCCAGACCGTCGAAGGCGACGGTGTCCGCGAACTGTATGTCGGGTCGCTGGCGCATGTGGGCTGCGACCTGTTCCCGCCCGGCATCGACTACCTTGCCCTGGGCCATCTGCATGTGCCGCAGCGGGTGGGCGGAGCCGACGGCTGCCGTTATTCCGGCTCGCCGCTGCCGATGGGCTTCGGCGAAGCGGCGCAGGCCAAGAAGGTCATTCTCGTCGATTTCAACGGACGCCGGCCAACGGTCACGGAACTGCCGGTGCCGTGTTTCCAGCCGCTCGAGCAAATCAGCGGCTCCCTGGACGACATCCTCGGCCGTCTGTCCGACCTCCAGGCCGGGCAGAGCACAGCCTGGGTCGAGATCGAATATACCGGCGGCGAGATTGCCGGCGACCTGCGGGAGCAGATCGACAGCCGGATCGCCGGTACAGCCATCGAAATCCGGCGCATCAAGAATAAGCGGATCATGGAGCGCGTCATCAGCCGGAATAGTGCCGACGAGACACTGGACGACCTGGACCTGCGGGATGTTATCCGCCGCTGCCTGGACAGTCAGCAAGTGACCGCCGCCGATCGGGAAGAGCTGCAGCGGCTTTATGACGAGGTCATCGCCGACTTGCAGGACCAGGATCCGAACGCCGAGTAATCAACCGGGAAGCAGAGGTAACCGATGAAAATACAGGAATTGCGCTTCAAGAACCTGAATTCGCTCTATGGCGAGTGGAGAATTGACTTTACGGCGCCGGCTTATACTGCCAACGGCATCTTCGCCATCACCGGCCCGACCGGCGCCGGCAAGACGACGATCCTCGACGCGCTCTGTCTCGCCTTGTTCGGCACAACGCCGCGACTTGGCCGGATCACCAAGGGCGGCAACGAGGTGATGTCCCGCCAGACCGGCGAGTGTTTCGCCGAGGTCGTTTTCGAATCGGCCGCCGGCGTTTACCGCTGCACCTGGAGCCAACATCGCGCCCGCGGCCGGGCTAACGGCAATCTGCTGGAAGCCAGCCACGAAATAGCCGATGCGCGGACCGGCCAGGTGCTGGAAGCCAAGAAAACGGCCACAGTCGCCATGATCGAGGAGAAGACCGGTATGGACATGGATCGGTTCACCCGCTCCATCCTGTTGGCCCAGGGCGGATTTGCCGCCTTCCTCCAGGCTACGCCCAGCGATCGGGCGCCGATTCTCGAGCAGATTACCGGCACGGAAATTTATAGCAATATATCCATACGGGTTTACGAACGGCAGAAAGCGGCGCGTGCCGAGTTGGATCTCCTGCAAGCCGAGATCCGGGGGATCACGCTGCTCGGTGATGAGCAGGAACAGGAGAAAGCGGCAGTCCTGGCCGGCTTGCAGCTGCGCGAACAGGCTCTGGCGGACCGGATCCGGGCGCAGCAAGGCGCCTTGGCCTGGTTGCAGGGCATGGCCAGCCTGGAGAACCAGCT
>JAEXPB010000217.1 GCA_023438965.1 Bacillota bacterium
AGCTTGCGCAGCGGATCACGGCCGACGCGCAAAACAGTGTCGCCCAGGCGATGATTGGCGCACCGGCCGAGCAGATCCGCCACATGGGCCGCCAACTCGGCAGCGGGAACCTGATAGGCGCGGGACAGGGCTTCGGCGGATTCGGCCATCGCTTGCTCGGCAAAGGCCCGGATGGCCGGGTCCTCGATGGCGCCGGCAATGGTAGTGTAACCCTTCAGCCAGCCCAGATAGGCGGTCACGGCGTGTCCCAGGTTATGGACGAACAATTTGCGCTTGATATAGAAATCAAATGGCGCGAACGGTTTCAGGGCGACCAGGCTGGGGATCGGACCGCGGAAGCCGGCCGCGTCGACCGGCAGGTCGTGGTAGGGTTCGACCTGGACCAGCAGCGGTTGCTCGCGCTTCAGGGAATCCGGCATAACCGGCACCATCCGGCCGATCGAAGCCTCAACGAATCCAATCTCCTGGTCCAGGCGCGGCTGCAGGCCGGCGGGCAGGTGCGGCCGGACCAGCTCGCGCAGATAACGGTCGGCGTCCAGCTTGTTTTCACAAATCAGAATGTCCAGCGGCCGGCTGTCCGCCGATTGCCAGCGGCGCACAAATCCGGCGGCCAGAACCGGCGCCAGGCCGGGCAGGGCGTTCACACCGACAGCCGTAGCCATCAGGTCGGCATTGGCCACCGCTTCAGCTACGGCATCCGACTGGCTGGACAGCAGCGCCTGGACCGGGCCGACCATGACAGTCTCGGCCGAATCGTTGCTGACAATTTGGACCGGGTACGCGCCGGCTTGGTTCAGGGCATCGACAATGGCGGGGAAAACATCGACGAAGGTGACCAGATAGCCGGATTGGCTGAATGTCTGGCCAATGAAGCCGCGACCGATGTTTCCGGCGCCAAAAATAACTGCCTGTTGCATGGGCTCCTCCTGATATCCGGGCCGATTCAGCACCCAGGTGCTCCCGCTGCCCGGTTATGTTTGTCAAAAGGCGGGGCTTGCCCCGTCGACGGAATTATCGTATCATGAATATGCCAGTTAGTAAATATATTTTACAAATCAAGAAAGAGGCTGGCAAATGGATAAGACACACAATTTGCGATATTTACGGGCCATGAACCGCGCGACCATCTTGCGCCGGCTGGCGACTTTCGGTCCGGCAACCCGGGGTGAACTGGCCGCACAGCTGGGCCTGACCAAAATGGCGATCAGCACGATCACCTCGGAAATGCTGGCCGACGGCTTGATCGCGGAATCCGGTTCCGCCGTGAAACCTGCCGCTTCCGGCCGCCACCCGTCCGCCCTGGCTCTGCGGCCGGAAGCCGGGCTGGCGATCGGCCTGTATCTGTCGCGTGATGCGATTGAAGGCGTGCTCTGCGACCTGACCGGACAGATCTGCCGCGTCTGGCAGGAACCGCTGGACCGGCTGCAAGGCAACACAGCTTATCTGGCCATTCTGGACCGGATGACCGACCAAATTCTGCAGGATCTGGCAACCGAAGGCCGAAAGGCCGCCGGGATCGGCATCAGCTGCATCGGCCCGCTGGATGTCCAGGCCGGCCGGCTCCTGGCGCCGCCGAATTTCCGCCAGATCCGGGATCTGCCCCTGGCAGCCCATGTTCAACAAAAGAGCGGTCTGCCGGTCTATCTCGACAATGACATGAATGCCGCGGCGCTGGCCGAACAGCTTTACGGCGCGGCCCGCAGCCTGCAGCATATTGTCTATGTCGGCCTGACCAACGGTGTCGGCGCCGGCATCATTACCGGCGGGCGCATCTTCCGGGGCGGCGGCGGCTATGGCGGCGAATTCGGCCACACCAGCATCTGCCTGGACGGCCCGCTTTGCTCCTGCGGCCACCGCGGCTGCCTCGAGCTGTATGCCAGCATTCCGGTTCTGCTCGCTCAAGCCGGCGCCGCCAGCCTGGACGATCTGCTGCAGGGAGCCAAATCCGATTCCGCCGCCGCGGCCTGGCGGCCGCGATTGATTGAAGTGCTGGCCTTGGCGCTGACCAATCTGGCCAACCTGCTGGATCCGGACATCATCCTGCTCGGGCATCAGGGTGTCCGCCTGGCACCCCTGCTGCTGCCGGAACTGGAAGAAGACCTGAACCAGCGACTTTTCCAGCGCCAATCCCGCCGCATTCCGATCCGGACGGCGGCTTTCGGCGAACAGACGCCGCTGATCGGCGCGGCCTGCCAGGTCTTCCAGGCGATCTTCCGCGGCGATTTGCTCTTGACTTAGAGTGAACTGTAAGTCATATGATAAAGGAATATCAAGATGTAACCAGCGTCCAATATCTGGTTTTCCGGAGGTAAGCTTTATGAATCCGTCAACAGTTCTCTTCGCACCCATGGCGTTCAGCCGGTATGACGCCGACCAGACCCTGCCGGCCAAGTTCAAGCGCCTGTTGCCGCTGACCGGCCTGGCCGGCAAGGTCAATGGCAAGACGGTGGCCATCAAGATGCATGTCGGCGATCACCTGGGCTACAGCACCATTCCGCCGGTCTTTATCCGGATCCTGGTCGCCTTTATCAAAGAGAACGGCGGCGACTGCATCATCACCGACCATTACATCCAGGGTCGCCATCCGGAAAACCGCGGTTATACGGAGGCAACGCTGGGCTGCCCGATCCTGGAGGCCTGCGGGCACCTCGGCCGCTATGTTTACAACCGGACGGTCGATTACAAGAGCTTCAAGCATGTCGACATCGCCGGCCTGATCCATGACGCCGACATCCTGATCAATTTCTCGCATGTCAAGGGCCATGGCAGCTGCGGCTATGGCGGCGCCTGCAAAAATATCGCCATGGGCTGCGTGACCGACCGCACGCGGCATGAAATTCACGCGCTGGAAGGCGGCATCGACTGGAATGCCGATTTGTGCATCCATTGCGGCCAATGTGTGACCGCCTGCAACCATGACGCCAATGAATTTGATGACCAGGGCCGGTATCAGGTCAATTTCCACCATTGCACAGCCTGCCAGCACTGCGTCAAGGTCTGCCCGACCGGCGCCCTGGTCATGAACGGCCAGCGCTACGGCGATTTCCAGACCGGAATGGCGCTCTGCACCAAGACCGTGCTGGATACCTTCGCGCCGGGCAACGTCTACTATATCAATGTCCTGACCGCCATCACCGCCCTTTGCGACTGCTGGGGCATGACGACGCCATCCCTGGTGCCGGACATCGGCATCATGGCTTCCGCCGACCTGGTGGCGGTCGAACGGGCTTCTCTCGATGCGATCAAGATCGAGAACCTGATCCCGGTCGGCATCCCGTCCAGCCACGAGCTGAGCGGCCATGGCCATCTCTTCGAGCAGCTGCACGGCAAGAACCCCTACATCCAGATCGCGGAACTGGAACGCCTCGGCCTCGGCCGGCAGGACTACGTTCTGGAGAATGTCGACTAAGGCGTTGCAAAGAAATAAACTGCTCTTTTTCGCAAAAGAATAACCTATCTGGTCATTCTTTTGCGAAATCCATAAAGCAAGTTAATTCTTTACAAACATTAAACGGTCGTTGACCTTGGAATAATATTATATGCAACAGGAGGTTTGAGCCCATGATCGAAACATCAGCGAACCAATCGGTTTATGCCAATCGTGTCGCCATCGTGACCGGCGGCACCCGGGGGATGGGACTGGCGATCACCCGGGCACTGGCCGAGCAGGGCGCAGCCGTCCTGGCGGTCTACCGGTCGCACCAGGCGGAAGCGGAAGCGGCGCTGCAGCAGCTCA
>JAEXPB010000255.1 GCA_023438965.1 Bacillota bacterium
TGAATGCACTGGGGCCGGACTGTCACGGCGCGCTCCTGGGGGTGGCCGGCGTAGAAACCGGCGATTTGAAAGCACAGCTGGCTGCGATCCTGCGCAGGCTCTATGGTTTCCCGCTGCAGGTCGTCAGCGACGCTCAGCTGGTCCTGGATGCCCGGCTCGGATCGGGCGACGGTGTCGTCGTCATTGCCGGCACCGGCTCGATCGCCTGGGGCCGTCATGGCTCCCGGATCATTCGCTGCGGCGGTTGGGGTCACCTGATCGGCGATGAGGGCAGCGGTTATGCCATTGCCATGGCCGCTCTGCGCGGTATTTTCCGGGCCACCGACCTAGGCCAGGCATTAGGCCCGCTGGCGCTGGCGATCTTCCGCCAACTCGGCGCCGGTGAGCTGCGCGAGGTTGTCGATTTTGTCTACCGGCAAGACAAGGCGGCGATCGCCAGCCTGCTGCCGCTGGTCGAATCCGAGGCGGCCGGCGGCGATCCTGAAGCTAGCGAGCTGCTGGACCAGGCCGGCCGGCAGCTGGCCGCCATGGCCTTGACTTGCAGCCGCCGCCTCGATCTGGCTGATCCGCGGATCGGCATCAGCGGCAGCATACTGATTCGGATTCCCTTAGTCAGGGCCAGCTTTGAACGCACCATATTGCAAGCGCTGCCCGGGGCCATTCTGCTGTCAGACACCCGGGAGGCCAATCGGGCGGTTCTGAATTATCCCTTTGCCAGCAATGTTCGTTGACCGGATCCAAGCTGGCTTGGCATTCCGGTTATTTTCGCGTTAAAATGAATCAACCGGGATCCGCCGGCCGGCTGTGTATTTTTCCGGAAAGCAGGGATAAAGCCATGAATGAAAACGGATCACTGGAAGTAACCAAACTGACCCTTGCCGATTATGATGATTGCCTTGATTTCCTGAATTTAGTCTTTAGCCAGCAGAACGGGCATCCGATTGATTTCGAAAGGGAGTTGCCCAAGGCCTTCCGCCGCGATGAACAGCTGGTCAACCGGCATTGGGCCTGTCGACGCCACGGCCGGATCCGGGCTATCGTCGGTGTATACCCGATGACATTGCGGGTTGGCGACCGGCAGATCAGCTGTGCGACCGTGGGTAATGTCGCTACGCATGCGGATGAACGCGGCAACGGATTGATGAAACTGCTGATGCGGGAAGCCATGCAGGAACTAAACGAGCGGCAGATCGACCTTTCCCGGCTCGGCGGCGAACGGCTGCGCTACAATCGGTACGGTTACGAGCAAGCCGGCCGGCGTTACCGTCAGGTCATGACCCGCAAGAACGCTTTGTCTTTCGGTGATCCAGCCCGGGAGGACAGCCTGGTTTTCCGGCCGCTGACACTTGACGACCGGCCGTTGCTGGAGGCAGCATTCCAACTGCACAGGAATCAGCCGGTTGCAGTGGACCGCCCGGACCCGGTCGAATTCGACTGTGCCCTGCGGGCTCACGTCATGCAGCCCTGGGCCGTACTGGATCCGCAGGGACGCTTGGTCGGTTACCTGACGGCTTCCGCCGATCACCGGACCATCAACGAGCAGCAAGTCGCCAATGGATTGTTGTTGCCAAATTTGCTTTTTGCCTGGATCCGGCACTGGCAATTGGACAGTGTGACCTACTGGCTGCTGCCTTGGGATAACCAGGCTTTGCAGGATGTTGGTCCCTACCGGGAAACAGCGCAAATCGAGAGTCCCTCAATGTTCCTGATCCGGAACTGGCCGCGGCTGATCGCAGCTTTTCTCCGTTTGAAGCTGCAGACGGTAGATCTGCCGGTGGGAGAGTTGCTGATCCGCATCGGCGGCGGTGATACGCTGACAATCCGGGTGGAGGATGGCCAGGCAGCCTGTTCGGTTACGCCCGGACGGCCAGCTGACCTCGAACTCGATCAGCTGACCGCCACACGGCTGATTTTCGGGACCTTGCCGGCGGAGACCATCCTGGCTCTGCCGCGCCGTATTTCCTGCATTGTCCAGGCCTGGTTCCCTTTGCCGCTGTCCTGGCCGCTGCAGGATAACGTGTAAGCCAACTGTTGGTAATTTCTGCTACTTTCTGGGCATGTTTAAAATCGGGCTTGACAGAAGCCCTTTTTTTGTTATGATGGTTGATGTGTCAACTGTTGTCGTGGCAACAGTATAACAAATTCGGGTGCTCGGTCAGCCGGGGAGGCGATCAAATGCTCATGAATAGTTTTTCGGCCATCTTCCGCTGCGGGCAGGCCTTCATCAACCGGCACCTGCAACATTCCGATATCACCTACGGCGAGCAGGCGATCCTGATGTACCTGGCGTCGGCCGAACCGACCAACCAGGATAGCATTGCGCGCTATTTTTTCCTGGATAAAGGCGCCATTGCCAAAACCATGAGCCATTTGGAACAGAAGCAACTGATTGTCCGCAGCGTCAATCCGGCCAATCAGCGGGAAAAGCTCCTGCAGCTGACTGAACAGGGACGGGCGCACATCACCGAGATGCAGGCGGCGCGCGAAGCCTGGGAGCAGTGCCTGTACGAAGGTTTAAGCCCCGGGGAGATCATCCAGCTGGAACAGATCACCACCAAGATCGAGCAGAATGCCATCCGGCATTTGCGAGCATAAAATGACTGACAGTCAGCAAGGAACGAAATCAACATGAGCAACAAATTCTCTCCAGTCCCAGCCGGACCGGCGGCCGATCGATCCGGAACCGGCACCCGTAAACC
>JAEXPB010000315.1 GCA_023438965.1 Bacillota bacterium
CGCCAAGACCATCGTTTCGGTCTGCCCGTCCTGCACCAAGGCTTTTGTCCGTGAGTACAAAGCCTGGGGTGCCGCATTGGATGCCCGGGTAGTCACCCTGACCGCCTTCCTGGCCGACCTGATCCGAGCCGGCAAGCTGCAGCCCAGGAAATCCGACCGGGTTGTCACCTTCCATGACCCGTGCCGCCTGGCCCGCGACCTGGAAGAAACCGAAGCGGCCCGGACGATCATCGGCGCCTGCGCCGAACTGAAGGAGATGTTCCAGCACGGGAAAAATACCGTCTGCTGCGGCGGCGGCGCCCTCGCGCTCTACCGTCCGGACATCGTCGAACTGACCGCCCGCGAGCGCTGGCGCCAGGCCGAGTCGACCGGCGCCGCCGCCCTGGTCACCGCCTGTCCGACCTGTTACGATCTGATGGGCCGGACCCGGCCGGACATGGCGTTGATCGGCATCGAGCAGCTGCTGCTGGACAGCCTGGACTGACAATGCATATCCTGGTCTGCGTCAAGCAGTCGAACGGCGAGATTAATCCCTTTGACGCCAGCGCGCTGGAAACGGCGCTGCGGATCAAGGATCGCCGGGGGGCCAAGGTCACCCTGATCAGCATGGGCCGCCCGGATGTGGCCGCCATGCTGACCGACCTTGGCCGCCGCGGCGCCGACCGCGCCATCCTGCTGACCGATCCCTGCTTCGCCGGCGCCGACACCCTGGCCACCGCCTATACCCTGGCCCAGGCCGCCCGCCGGCTGAACCCCGACCTGATCATCTGCGGCCGCCAGAGCATCGACGGCGACACCGCGCAAACCGGCCCCTGCCTGGCCGCCACCCTCGGCTGGCCCCAAATCATCTCAGCCCTGGACATCAACGCAGCGGATTCGCACGTGATCTGCCCGACCAGGACAGGACAGGAAACAGCCCCCCTGCCCGTCCTGGTCACGGTGGAGTGCCGCAATCCGCTGCGTTTTATCCGTTTGCGCGCCCGCGGCGTCGCCGTGGAGTCCTGGGACGCCGCGGCGATCGGCGCCGATCCGGCGCGCTGCGGCCTGGCCGGTTCGCCGACCAAGGTTCTGCGCACCTACGAAAGCGACGCCGGCCGGCGCAATTGCCGTTTCATCCGGCCGGACGAGTTGGCCGGCGTCATCAGCCAGGTCACTTGCCGGGCCCGCCAGCCCTACGACGAGCAGATCCTGCCCGGCGGGCAGCGGCTGCGCGAAGTCTGGGCGGTCGGCGAGGACCTGGTGCCGATCGCCGGGCCGCTGGCCGAAAATCTGACGGTCATCCCGCCGCAAGATCCGGCGGCGATCACCGAGTTGGCCCGCCGGCACCAGCCGGATGCCATCCTCTGGAAGGCCGACGCCTGGGGCCGCAGCATCGCCCCGCGGGTGGCCGCCCTGCTGCAGACCGGCCTCTGCGCCGATTGCACCGGCCTGGAGACCGACGGCGAGAGACTGTACATGCTGCGCCCGTCCTACGGCGGCAGCATCATGGTGCGCATCGAATGCCGCACGCGCCCCCAGATGGCTACCGTCCGCACCCCCGACTGCGTGCAGAACGACATCATCGTGGCCGGCGGCCGCGGCGCCCGCCACTGTTTCGGCCTGGTCGAACGGCTGGCCGAGCGGATCGGCGTCCTGGGCGCCTCGCGTTCGGCCGTCGATCTCGGTCTGGCGCCGTATGAAGCCCAGATCGGCCTGACCGGCCGCTTCGTCTCGCCGATGCTGTACCTGGCCTGCGGCATTTCCGGCGCTGTCCAGCATACCTGCGCGATCGAGCGGGCCGGCACGGTCATTGCCATCAACACCGATCCCGAAGCCCGCATCTTCACCCACGCCGACTATGGTATCGTCGGTGACGTCGCCGTCACTCTTGAAAATTATTTTCAAAAACTATAAAATATTTTGGAGGTGTTCAGTCCATGTTGAAGAAATCCTACTCCGGTGCCAATGGTTTCACCATGCTGTCCAAGATCGGCGAAAGCAGCCTCAAGCTGATGTCGTTCGGCATGCTTTCCCTGGAAGGCGGCCAGAGCTACACGTTCCCGGCGCTGCCCGACCAGGAGACTGCGTTTGTCATCCTCGGCGGCCGCTGCCATGTCCAGGCCGGATCAGCCGATTGGCCCTGCGTCGGCAAGCGCCGCAATGTCTTCAGCGGACCGGCTGCCGCGTTCTTCGCTTTCCCGGGCACGCCGGTGACCATCACCGCCCTCGAGCGGCTGAGCATTGCCGTGACCTTCGCCCCTTCCGACAAGCAGGGCGCGCCGGTCCTGGTCAACCCCTCCGATGTCGTGGTCAAGAGCCTTGGCCGGATGACCTGGGCCCGCGAAGCGCACTTCATCATCGACGAGCGCATCGACGCCGCCAAGATCTACATCGGCGAGTCCTTCATCCAGGGCTGGTCGGGCTATCCGCCGCACAAGCACGATGTGGAGGACATGCCGGACGAGAACCTGATGGAAGAGCTCTATTTCTTCAAGTTCAACCTGCCGCAGGGATATGGCGCGCAGTTTGTCTACACCGCTGACGGCGAACTCGACGAAGCCTACCGGGTCAAGAACGACGACCTGGTCGAAGTGCCGCGCGGCTACCATCCCTTCGTGGCTGCTCCCGGCTACACCGGCTACATGCTGTGGATCATGAGCGGCAGCACCCGCGGCTTCTACATGAGCTCTGATCCGGACCATGCCTGGGTTAACGCCATGGACGGCTTCATTGGCAAGAACCTGAAATGACCGGGGAGGTCGGATGATGGCCAAAATGACCAAAACGCCCGGCGTCCGGACCGGCATGACCGGCACGGCGCTCCGGATCAGCAATCTGGCGGCCGAGCTCAGCGAGTCCGACAAGCGCATCGCCGAATACCTGCTGGCCAATCCGGCGGAGATCGTCAAGCTGTCGATCACCGAGCTGGCCGAACGTTGCGGCGTCAGCGAGGCGACCATTTTCCGCTTTTCCAAGAAATTGTCCTTCGACGGCTTCCAGGACCTGAAAATCACATTGGCCCAGGAAATCGTCGAGGACATCAAGACCATCCACGAAAGCGTCTCACCGGAAGATACCTGCCAGGACATCGTCACCAAGGTCTTCGGCGAGATCTACAATACCTTGGAGCACACCAAGAACGTCATCAATTTCGAGAAGCTCGAGCAAGCGGCCGACCTGATCCTCAATGCGCGGAAGGTCCTGGTCTTCGGACTCGGCAATTCGGCCTCGATCGCCCTGGACGCCCAGCACAAGTTCCTGCGCGAGGGCATCGACTGTTCCGCTTTCTCGGACAACCACATGCAGGCCCTGGTCGCCTCGCACATGACCAGCCAGGATGTCGCCCTGGGCATTTCGCATTCCGGCTCCTCCCGCGACATCGTCGAAGCCCTGCAGATCGCCCGCGAACAAGGCGCGCAAACGATTTGCATCACCAACTACGGCAAGTCGCCGATCCTCAAGGTCTGCGACGTCGCCCTGTTCACCGCTTCGGAAGAAACCAGCACGAGCATTCTGGCCTTGTCTTCCCGGTTTGCCCAGCTGGCGATCATCGACTCGCTCTATGTCTATATTGCCATGCGCCGCTCCCAGGCGGGCATCGAAGCGATCAAGAAGGTCGAGCGGGCCCTGAACAAGAAAAAGTATTGACCAGCGGCCGCCCGGATGGCGGCGCCTGCCGCCATCCGGCCGATCAGAAAGCGGGAAACATGTTTCAGCGGATTGAACAGCCCCGAATCCTGCGCGAGATTCTCGAGCAGATCAAGCAGAACATTGCCAACGGCCAGCTGAAGAAAGGCGACCGTCTGCCTTCCGAGCGCCAGATGGCCGAAATGTTCGGCGTTTCCCGGGCGATCATCCGCGAGGCCATCAAGTCGCTCGAAATGATCGGCTTGATCGATTGCGTCCAGGGCGGCGGCAATTATATCGCGACCAACATCAACAACGGGCTGACCGAACCGCTCTCCATCATGTTCATGCTCGAAGGAGGCACGATCACCCAGGTCCAGCAGCTGCGGCGTTCCCTGGAAATCACCGCGGTCGGGCTGGCCGCTGCCCGGATCAGCCAGGCGGACCTGGCGGTTCTGGACCAGATCTGCACCTGCCTCGAAGGCAGCGACCACACCTGTGATGAAGTCGCTCAGGACCGGGCCTTCCACTTCACGCTGGCTCATGCTTCCGGCAATCCTCTCTTTATCACCATGCAGAATGCCGTTTCCGCGCTGATCGAGAATCAGATCCGGGGCGTGCGCAGTTCCATGCTGCGGGAACCGGACACCATGACGCGGGTCAACGCCCAGCACAGGGCCGTTCTCGAGGCTTTGCGCGCCGGCGATCCGGCCAGGGCCGTCGCCGCCATGACCAACCATCTGGATTTCATCGAAAAATACCTGATTCCTTGAACGATTTCTGACTTGACATCTAGTGGGGATCCTTGATACATTTACATTAATTGGTCAGACCACTGACCAATATTTCCAAAACCGACAGCAAACCACACAATCAGCGAAAATGGCCGTCATTTCTGAGGAGGATATCATGCAGAAGGAAGTCATTGACGAACTGTCCGCCGTCTTGGGTGAGGAGAATATCCTGACCCAGCGGGAGGATTTGATTTGCTATTCCTATGACGCGACCCCGGACCAGGCGCTGGTCCTGCCGGACGCCGTCGTCACGCCGACCGGCACAGACCAGGGCGCGGCCGTGGTCCGGATCGCCGCCGTCCATCGGATCCCGGTCTATACCCGGGGCGCCGGCACCAACCTGTCCGGCGGCACGATCCCGGTGCGGGCGGGCATCGTCCTGTCCATGCTCAACCTGAACAAGATCCTGGAAATCGACCGGGAAAACCTGACCGCCCGGGTGCAAGCCGGCGTGGTCATCCAGGACCTCCTCGACGCGGCTGCCCCTTATGGCCTCCTGTATCCGCCGGATCCCGGCACGGTGAAGACCGCGACAATGGGCGGCTCGGCGGCAGAGTGCTCCGGCGGCCTGCGCGGGCTGAAATATGGCGTGACCAAGGATTATGTGATGGGCATGGAAGTCGTCCTGGCCGACGGCAGCCAGGTGTCCCTCGGCGGCAAGACCGTGAAGAATGTCTCTGGTTATAATCTCGCCCAGCTCTTTATCGGTTCGGAAGGCACCCTCGGCATCATCACCGAGCTGCTGGTCAGGCTGGTGCCGATCCCGGCCTATAGCCAGGCCCTGATGGCGGTCTTCATGGACCTGGACCAGGCCGCCGGCGCCATCCGCGACATCATCGCCGGCAAGATCATCCCCTCCACGCTGGAAATCATGGACAACATCACAATCCGGACTGTCGAGGACTTCAAGCACATCGGCCTGCCGGTCGACGCCGAGGCCATCCTGCTGATCGAGCTGGACGGCGTCCAGGAAGCCGTTCTCAGCGAAAGCGAAAAGGTCATGGCCGTGCTCCAGGCCTCCGGCGCCGCCGATGTCCGGATCGCCCGGAACAGCGCCGAGCGCGACACCCTCTGGGAAGCCCGCCGCGCCGCCCTGCCGGCCCTGGTCCGCAG
>JAEXPB010000423.1 GCA_023438965.1 Bacillota bacterium
ATATAGTATTGGGCCTGGCCAAGCTGTGCCCAGACGATTGAGGTTGTTGCCATCAGGAGCGGCAAATCGGGGAAGCGAGGTTGTCAGGATGAGACCCCACTTTCGATTCAGGAAATCCTTGATCATTCTGGCCAGCATCCTGCTGCTGGCCGGAATGCCAGCCGGCTGCGGCAATCTGGCCTGGCCAGGCGAATCCACGGTGCCGGCCGGCCAGGTCAAGATGATTATCACCGGCTATCCGGCTTATCCGAACGATAATCTGGAACAACTCGTCAAGCGCTCCGCAACCATCGTGCAGGGGACCGTCATCAGCCGCGGACGGCCATTCCTGCAATCACTCGCGCCAGGCAGCGACGATGGCCTCGAACTGGTCTACACGCCCGTCACCATCCAGGTCACCGCGACGATCAAGGGGAAGCCGGCCGAGTTGGTTATCTTCAACGAGCTGGGCGGCGAAACCGAGACCCGGATCCTGACGCCGCGGGAACCGATGCTGACCAAGTTCGACGAGGTGCTGCTTTTTCTGGACAACACCGGGTCATCCTGGCCCGGGCAGGGCGTCTATATCATCCGGAACGACGAGATTACCGTCAACAGCGCATTGCTGGGCAATACCGCGCCGACGGGCATGGACGGCAGCGAACAGACGACCCTGGCCGTCACCGAATTCCTGAAGCTAGTGCGCCCGAAGATCGGCTAGGCGCTGCCGGTAGGCCTGCGGCGATTGGCCATACTTCTTCTTGAACAGCCGGCTGAGGTGAAATTCATCATAAAAGCCGAAGTTCAAAGCTGTCTCCCGTATTTTGGCCTGGGGATGGTCGACCAAGAACTGTCGGGCCATTTCCAGCCGGATATTCAGCTGATAATGATATACGGAACAACCGTAATCCTGCTTGAAGCGATTGACCAGCGTTCGTTCGCTCAAGAAGAAACGATCCGCCAGATCACGCGTCGAATAAACGTTGGGCGGCGAATTGCGAACCAGCCGGGCAATCTCGGCGGTCATGTCGCGATGATCTGAATGCGTTGCGGTCCGGCATTCCTGGAGTTCACACAAAAGTAAATTGGTCATCAGGCTGAGCTTGGCGTTTTTCAACGGCAGGTCGGACCACTGGGCGGCGATGATCTTATCGAAGAGCATTTTGACCGCTGGGTTGCCCTGGCTATGCACAAGCGGCGGGATGACCGCGCAGCTCGCAGGACGGTCAGTCTCCGCCGCCAAATCGTCCGTCCACCCGTCCTGCGGTGCGCAATTGATATGGATGTACAGGGTCCTGGTCCCGGCAGCACAGGGGCGCCGGCCGTAATGATGCCGGCCGGCATGCAGGAGGACCACATCATCCGGTCCGAGGACGAAACAGGCGTCGTCCTGCCAGATCTCCCAACTGCCCTCGACCAGATAGACCAGGTCATGCTCCGTCAGAATCCGGTCCGGATGCAGCGATTCGCTGCGGTAAAAATTCGGATTGGCCGAACTGACCATTCGCTTGGCCGCAAGATCATAGGTTCCCGCCAAGATTGTGCCTCCATCCCGCTTGAACGCATTGCTTTGTCCTATTTTCCATTATGTACATGCCGAGTACCATTTTGTCAATTAACAGGCCTTTAATTATCAGATATGATGAATCGCAAAGGGCAAATCTACGGAGGTTTCATACATGGAAAAAATCAATGTCGTTCTCGTCGGCCTGGGTTTCGGCGGCGCTTTTGCCGATATTTACCAGCAGCATCCGGCTGTGGCATCGATTGGCCTCTGTGACGCCAATCCAGCCGTGGCGCAGAAAGTTGCCGCCGCCACCGGCATAACAAAGATCTACGGCAATCTGGACGAGGTGCTGGCTGACGCCAACGTTGATGCCGTCCATTTGGTTACGCCGATCCCGCTCCATGAAGAACAGACGATCGCCGTCCTGGAATCCGGCAAACATTGCGCCTGCACGGTTCCGATGGCTCTGTCGACGGATGGCCTGCAGCGCATCAAGGCTGCGGTGCGCCGGTCCGGCAAGAATTTCATGATGATGGAGACTACGCTTTATACTTATCAGTTTTTCTATGTGCGGGAAATGATCGCGTCCGGCCGGCTGGGCCGCGTCCAGTTTCTGCGCGGCTCGCATTACCAGGACATGACCGGCTGGCCGGATTACTGGATGGGACTGCCGCCGATGTGGTATGGCACGCATGCTATTGCGCCGCTGGTCGCGTTATCCGGTTCCCGGATCACGCGCGTCCATTGCTTCGGCTCCGGCACCATGGCCGATTGGCTGACCAAACCCTATGGCAATCCCTACCCGCTTGAATCCGCCTTGTTTGACTTTGCCAACGGTCTGAAAGGCGAAGCTACCCGCAGCTTGTTTGAAACCGCGCGCGCCTATCAGGAAGGACTTTTCGTCTACGGCAGCGAAGCCAGCTTCGAATGGGGATTCCGCGACGGCGACCAGCCTTACGTGACAACCCTGGCGCCGGTGGATCCGCTCTGGCGCGGGCGTCCGACGCCGGTCACCGCCATCGAATTGCCCAATTACTACCAGACGCTGCCGGAACCGTTGCAGAAATTCACCGTCGGCAAAAATTTCGACCCGCTGAATCCGCAGGATTCCCTGCGCAAAGGCGCCGGAGCTGGCCATCATGGCTCGCATCCGCATCTGGTGCACGAATTCGTGACGAGCATCATCGAGAACCGGAAGCCCTGGATCGACGAAGAACTGGGCGGCAACATCACAGCGGCCGGATTATGCGCCCACCAGTCGGCGATGCTGGACGGTGCCGCGGTGGAAATTCCCGGCTAATAACCCGGACCGTTAGCCGCCCAGCAGGCCGCGTACAGCAGACTCCCGGGCAAACAGCGTGCAGCCGCCGGCGTGCTCGCCCAGCAGCAGGCCTTCTTCGTTCAAACGCCGGAACAGCGGCGAATCCAGCGCATCCAGCAGGCTGCGGTCTTTCAGGCTGAGGTCGGAAAACGGCGAGAACGGGCACGGTTCGGCGCCGCCCCGGGCATTGATGTGGAAAACGCCGCGGCCGGCGGCCAGGCAGCCGCCGGTCAAATGTTCATCGCCAGGGAACGCGATCAGGATCATGCCGGCACAGGCCGCGCGCAAATCAGCCATCCGGGCAGCCAGGAGCTGACGCTCCGGTTCTTCCGGCGCCAGGGCGCGCGTCTCGGGCGCCACCGGCACATACTCGATATAGAAAAGAACCCGGCAGCCGCCCGCGTAGAGGCCGGCCACAAATTCCCGGTCGGTGACGACCGCCAGGTTTGCTTTCGTGACGGTGATCGAAACGCCGAAAAAGATCAATTTAGCCTGCAGGCGAGTCATCACGGCCAGGATCGTCGCGTAGGCGCCCATCCCGCGCCGGTCGTCGGTTGCTTCCGCCGGGCCCTCCAGGCTCAGGATCGGCAGCAGGTTCCGATGCCGGTTGAACAGCTGGAGATAGTCGTCGTCGACCAGCGTGCCATTGGTAAAGATCGGAAAGATGATCTCCGGCCGATCCGCTGCCTGCCGCAGGACATTGCGGCGCAGCAGCGGCTCGCCGCCAGCCAGCAGGATGAAGGCGATGCCCAGCTCTTTGGCCTCGGTGAAAAGCTCGCCCCAGCGGCCGCTGGACAGCGTATCGGTCAGCGGCTGGTCGCCGCAGGACTGGTTGGCCCGGGCGTAGCAGCCCTTGCAGGCCAGATTGCATTGGCTGGCGATGCTGGCGATCAGGAAAGGCGGGATGTGACGGCCGGCTTGCTCGCTTTTGGCGCGCTTTTGGCCGGCCCGGCGCTGCCGCAGGGCAAAGCGGGCCAGGAAAGCGGACTCGCGCGGATTTTTCAACGCGGAAGTCATGGCCTCGCGGATGATCTGGTCGATGGAACGGCTCATATAAGCGGTCAGGTCCTGGCTGTTATTCATCTGGAATCCACTCCCGTCCGGTTGCCGATGCTGCCTGAAAATCTGTCCGCCTATACTCTAGTCGCGGCCGGACAGTCTGTCAAGCCGAACGGCGCCGGACCAGGGTGCTGCGCAGGACGATCTGCCGGGGCGGCCGGCTGGGGTCACGGATCTGGTCGAGCAGCAATTGGGCGCCTTCGCGCCCGATCTCTTCTTTGGGCTGGCGCATGGTCGTCAGCGGCACGCTCAAGTAATCGGCCAGCTCGAGGTCATCGTAGCCGGTCACCTGGAAATCCTCCGGCACCCGCAGACCCCGGTCCTGGATCGCCCGGATGGCGCCGATGGCGATCAAGTCGCAGCCGCAGCAGACGCCGCCGGCGCGGACGCCCTGGTCGAGCAGCCGGTTCATCGCCGCGAACCCGTCCTCGATGAAGGGCTCGCAATACTGGATATGGTCCTCGTCGAGCGTCCGGCCCGCCTCGACCATCGCCTGCTTGTTGCCCTGGAGACGGCTCTGGCTGCTCGGCACCTGCCGGGGCATGCTCAGGAAATAAACCTCCCGGCAGCCGGTGCCCAGCAGGTGCTTCATGATTTCATAACCGCCCTGGAAATTGTCATTAACCACGCAGTTGACGTCCACAGCCTGGCTGGTGCGCATCAGGAGCACCAGCGGCACGCCGAAGCGGATCAGTTCGCGGATGTCGTCTTCACCGGTATGCAGCGGCGCGCCCAGGATCAGGCCGTCAATCCGCTTGCTGAGCAGCAATTCGACCGCCTGCTTCTCGCGTTCGGCCTTCTGGTCCGTGTTGGCGACAATGACGCTATACCCCTCGCGGGTGGCGACTTCTTCGATACCCCGGATAACCTTGGCAAAGACCAGCTGCGAACTGTCCGACACGACGACGCCGATAGTCCGCGTCTCGTCCGCCCGCAGACTCTTGGCGATCTGGTTCGGCCGGTAATTGAGCCGGCGGGCGATCTCCAGCACGCGCTGGCTGGTTTCGCGGGAGATGCCGCCCTTGCCGTTGAGGACTTTGGAAACCGTCATCAGGGAGACGCCGGCCTGGGTGGCGATGTCCTTCAGGGTCGTGTTACGGTTCTTGTCAGTTCGGCGCATGCGGCAATTATCTCCATTTCAGGATTAACGTTATACTGCCAATCCGTCTCATCGATGCGGTCCAGATAATCCAGAGGCATTGGTTCACCATTTATCATACTGAATAAAAGCACTGATGGCAAGCGGATTTTCCGCTCAGGCGTTGACAGCTGGCCGACCGGCATTTTATAATGACCTTGTCGCCCCAATCTTGCCCGCCCCTATTTTTTTACTTTTTATAGTTAACGTTAAACACGAAAATAATGGTGGCCGGCCGCCGGGGCAAGAGCGGTACCTTGGCCCCGTGAAAACAGCTGCCGAACCGGCAGGCATCAGAGGAGGACTGGTCATGAATCTCCAAGGAAAAGTCGCCATCGTCACCGGCGCCGCCCAGGGCATCGGCCTGGCCATCGCCCGCGCGCTGGCGGAGCAGAGCGCGTGGGTCGCCATTTTTGACATCAACGAAGCGAAGGCCGCCGAAGCCGCGGCCGCCCTCGCCGCAGAATACCCCGGCTGCCGGACAATGAGCGGACTCGTCGACGTGGCCAGCGTAGCCAGCATCCAGGCGATGCTCGTCGCCACAGTCGAACATTTCGGTTACCTGGACGTCGCCGTCAACAACGCCGGCATCCTGTCCTCCACCCCGGTGCAGGAAATCACCGAAGCCGAATGGGACCGGGTGCTCGCGGTCAACCTCAAGGGTACCTTCTTCGTCTGCCAGCAGGCTTTCCCCTATCTCCAGGGCCGGCCGCATCCCCGCCTGATCAACATCTCATCGGTCGCCGGCCGTATGGGCGGCTATGAAAGCGCCATGTCCTACACGGCCTCCAAGGGCGGCGTCCTGTCGCTGACCCGCGGCCTTTCCCGACAGTACGCGCCGGCCGGCATCACCGTCAACTGCGTCTGCCCCGGCACGACGGAAACTCCGATGATCAAGCTCTTCACGCCCGAGCAGGTCGCCAGCCTGACGACCCGGATCCCGCTCGGCAAGCTGGTCAAACCCGAAGGCATCGGCCATGCCGTGGCCTTCCTGGCCAGCGACGAGGCCGACTTCATCACCGGCGTCTCCCTGGACGTCAATGGTGGCATGTATGTCGGCTGACGCGCGCGCCCTGGTCACGCCCCATTTCCGCTACGGCGTGGTCTGCGCGCTGGAGCCGCTGCCGGACAGCAAGCCGGTGGTGTTCCGCGGCAGCATCGGCGCCGTGGCCGCAGCCGCGCGGGCGACCGGTTACGACGCGATCGAACTGCACCTGCGCGATCCGCGCCAATACGACGGGGCGGCGCTGAGAAAGGCGGCCGAGGCGGAAGGCCTTTCATATTGTGCAATTTCGACCGGTCTGGAATACCTGAACAACGGCTTGAACCTGAGCAGCGAAGACGCGGCTATCCGCGCCGCCGCGGTCAAGCGGCTGAGCGAGCACATCGACCTGGCCGCCGAGTTGGGCTGCCTGGTGGTCATCGGCTCGATGCGCGCCCATATCCCCGACTTTTCCCGCCGCAGCCTGTATGTCGGCTGGCTGACCGACGCCCTGCTCGAGCTGGCGGCCTATGCCCGGACCCGGAATGTCGAGTTGGTCTTCGAATCGATCATGCGCTACATCAACAACTATTTCAACACGGTGCCGGAGACCGTCGACTACCTGCGCGGCCTGGCCCAGCCCAATCTGCGCATCCACATCGACACCCATTCGATGATTGTCGAGGATCCCGACCTGCCGGCCGCCGTTCGCTACTGCGGCGGCGACATCGGCTACGTCCATTTCTCCGACAGCAACCGGCACTTCCCCGGCGGCGGCAATGTCGATTTCAAGCCGCTCATCCGGGCGCTGGCCGATGTCGGCTACAACGGCACGATCGGCTGCGAGTGCGTGCCCTGGCCCGATGATGTCCAATGCGCCCGCCTGGGCCTGGAATACCTGCGTGCGCTGGAAACCTGCGTCAAAGTCGAATCCTGCCGCTGAAACCGGCCACCCGCTGCCCGACCGCGGCAATGATAAATAAGGAGGATCTCCATGTCTGAAAATCAATTCCTGCGTTGGCTCTCGTCTGCTACCTCATCCATCTACTGGCACGACAGCGCCGTCATCGACGAACTGGACGCGGCGATCGGCAACGGCGCCGTCGGCGTCACGACCAATCCTTTTCTGGTCAACGCCACCCTGCGCGCTAAGCCGGATTTCTGGAAGCAGCAGGGCATTACGGCCGACGCGCCGGAAGGCGACGCCCGCGCCGAAGACCTGATCCGCCAGGTCGCCTCCCATATCGCCCGCAAGATGGCGCCTTTCCGCGCCCAGGGGCCGGGCTGCGGCTATGTCTGCGGCCAGCTCAATCCGAACCGCCCCGGCCAGGAGGCCCTGATGATCGAGCAGGCCGGCCGATATGCCCGCTGGGAACCCAACCTGGTGATCAAGATCCCGGCCACCCGCGCCGGTCTGGCCGTGCTCGAATCCTGCGCCGCCCAGGGTTATAACGTAGCCGCCACGGTCAGCTTCACCGTGCCCCAGGTGCTGGCGGTCGGCGAAGCCTTCCAGCGCGGCGCGGCGCGCGCCCGGGCCCAGGGGATCCAGCCCGGCTTGTGCCTGGCCGTCCTGATGGTCGGCCGCCTGGACGACTATCTGCGCGATGTCATGTACGACGCTCGGTCCGC
>JAEXPB010000557.1 GCA_023438965.1 Bacillota bacterium
GGCCAACGCGATGGTGGAGAAGATCGTTCATGCCTGGCAGTTGACCTGCCAGTCCCGCGCGGCCATCACATATGCCTGTTCCCGGCTGGTCAACCGGTTGCTGGCAGCGGTGCGGGCCGATGACGGAACAGCTTGCG
This sequence comes from Bacillota bacterium, assembly GCA_023438965.1. Classification (GTDB taxonomy): domain Bacteria; phylum Bacillota; class Clostridia; order Saccharofermentanales; family UBA5734; genus UBA8949. The sequence continues at coordinate 138 of JAEXPB010000557.1, forward strand.
CTGATTTGGACGGTACGCTGCCGGCCAGCGACGATATCGATTATCTGGATCGCCTGCGGGAGTGGCTGGGCCAGTTCTGCCGGTCCTGCCAGGCCTGTCTGCGGGCCGGCCGCCAGGGATCGGTCCGCCGGCTGACTGCCTTGGCCATCCAGTACATCAGCGAGCATTATGCCGAGAACAGCCTGTCCCTGATGGACCTCTGCAGCCATCTGGCCGTCAGCATGAGCTATTTCAGCGCTTTTTTCAAGGAAGAAACCGGCCAGACCTTCGTCGAATACCTGACGGACCTGCGCCTGGAAAAAGCCAAGGATCTGCTGCTGAACACGGACTTGATGCTGTACATCATAGCCGAACGGGTCGGATATGATAATCCGGCCTACTTTACAGTCGCCTTCAAGAAGAACACCGGCATGAAACCCAAGGAATTCCGCAAAGCCTTCGGCAGAAAGGAATAGGGTCTCCGGTTATGAGCAAGAGACGTGCCCACACCAGCCACTTGCGCAACAGTATCCTTTATACGTCCCTGTTTACAATTGTCGGGATCTTGATCGTGCTGTTCCCGATCTTCTATTCATTGGCCGGCTCGCTGCTGCAACGCAATTCGATCGTTTATACCGAACAGCTCCTGCGCCAGGTCAACAACAGCATCAACTATTATGTGACCGAGATGACCAATGTCTCGGAATATATCGTGGCCGACGCGGATGTCATCCGTTACATGACCGGCGACGGCAGCGCCGGCAAAGGACTGGTCGCCGCCAAGCTGCAGACGATTTCCGGCGTCCGGCCGGATTTTGTCAATCTGATCATTTTCCGGGAAGACCAGACTTTCGTCTCCAACCGGGACCAGATCAGCATCAACCCGAACTGGGATTACCGGGATACAGCCTGGTACCAGAAGACGATGGCTGCCGGCGGCCAGCCGGTTTTCTCGTCGTCGCGGGTTGAGAATATCGTGGCCGGCGAATACCAGTGGGTCGTCACGCTCAGCCGATCGCTGTATGTGGACGGCCGCCGGTGCGGCATCCTGCTGATCGACCTCAATTACCGGCAGATCACCGATATCTGCAGCCATTTGTCCTTCAACGACAACGGCTACATCTTTATTGTCGGCGAGGACGGCCGACTGGTCTACCATCCGCAGCAGCGCCTGATTTACAGCGGCATCAAGAGCGAGCGCTTCGATCTGGTCACGCGGTCGGATAAGGTATCGTCGGTGACCAGCAATGGCTTCATTTATACCAGCTCGCTCTCCGGACCGTCCGGCTGGGTGACCGTCAGTGTGTTTGACACCAACAGGCTGGTTTCGGTCAGTCCGGGTTTCATTATGACATATGCGGCGGTCGGCCTGTTTTTCGCCCTGATCGCCTTCGTGATCTCTTTCCAGGCGTCCCGCCGGCTGACCGACCCGATCCTGGAACTCGGCGCCCAGATGCGCCGGTTCGAACAGGGCGACTTTGCGGCGCATGCCGACCTGAAGGTCAACAATGAGGTGGCCGAACTGGGACACCGCTTTAACGCGATGACTGAGCGGATCAAGAACCTGATGGACAACACCTTGCTGATCGAGGAACAAAAGCGCAAGAGCGAAATTCAAAGCCTGCAGGCCCAGATCCGGCCGCATTTTCTCTACAACACCCTCGAGTCGATTATCTGGATGGCTGAAATGGGGGAGAACGCCAAGGTTATCGACATGACCTCGTCGCTGTCCAAACTGATGCGGGTCAGCGTGAACAATGCCAGCGATCTGGTCACGGTGCGCGAGGAAATGGATTATGTGGGCAATTACCTGTTTATCCAGAAAATGCGCTATCAGGACAAGCTGAACTACCGCCTGGAAATCGACGAAGCGATCCGCCCGGCCAAGATGCTGCGCCTGCTGGTGCAGCCCCTGGTGGAAAATGCCATCTATCATGGCATCAAGCCGCTGCGGCGCCCCGGCTTGATTGTCATTTCGGCATTCCCGCAGGAAAAGAAGCTGATCATCCGGGTTGGGGATAATGGCGTCGGTTTTAATCCGGATTATCAAGCGGCAAGTGATATCAGCCTGTCCGATGAGAAGAACGGTATCGGCCTGACGAATGTCAGCAACCGGATCAAGCTGTTTTTTGGCGCGCCCTACGGCCTGGAGATCACCTCGGCGGCCCGGCGTGACGGCGCGGCGGGCGGGCTGGGGCAGGAGGCCGCCGATAACGGGGATCCGGATTGCCTGCGGACCATCGTGACCTTGACACTGCCGCTGATCTTCGAGTAAGCCGGCCGACACTGGCCAGGAGGTAGGGAAATGGGGTTTCTGCACATAAAGCGGCTAAACCGTGCGACCGCCGGCCATGGGCACCGTTTGGGCTTGCATCGTATCTGGCCGGCCCTGGCGGCCGGTCTGACCGTCCTGGCGCTGGTCCTGCTGGTGATCGGATTATCGACGACCCGGCACGAGCCGAAGAAGATCATCATCATCAGCAAAACCAGCGACATGGGCATCGCCTTCTGGTGGAGCCTGAACAGCGGCGTTGAAGCGGCAGCCAAGGAATTCGGCGTGCCCTGCGAATACCGGGCGCCGGCGGTCGAATCCGAGGTCGACCTGCAGATCAGCCTGGTCCGGCAGGCGATCACCGAGCGGCCGGACGCCATCATTCTGGCAGCGACCGATTACGAACGCCTGGCTGAACCAGCCCGGGAAGTCGTCGCGGCCGGCATCAAGCTGGTCATGATGGATTCGACGGCTGCCGGCGGCACCGGCCGGATCGGCTCCAGCTTTGTGGCGACCGATAATGTAGCCGCCGGACTGAAAGCCGGCCAGACCATGCGTCGCTTGTTACCCAAGGGCAAACGGGTGGCGATCATATCGCCCCTGATTACCACCAACTCATCCAAAGACCGCGACGCTGGCGCCCGTGCCGGCCTGGATCCGGCGATTGAAGTGCTGCCGACCGTCGATTCCAGCGGTTCGGCCGACATCGCCTATGCGAAGGTCAAAATCCTGTTGCAGGATGCTTCAATCGGCGGCTATGTCTGCCTGAATGAATATTCAACAGTCGGAGCCGCCCGGGCGATCCGCGAAACGGGCCTGGCTGGTCAGGTCGTGCTGGTCGGTTTCGACAGTTCGCAGCAGCAGATCGCCGACCTGGAAAGCGGCCTGCTCAGCGCGACGGTCATCCAGCGTCCGTTCAACATGGGCTACCTGGCGGTGGCCCGGACGATCGACCTGCTCAAGGGGCGCCGGATCGACCCCTTCTACGATACCGGATCGATCCTGATCACCAAAGAAAACATGTATCTGGAAGAAAATGAAAAACTGCTATTCCCCTTCCAGTAAGTAACGTCGCAAACTGACCGGCCTGTTCGGCCTATTCAAATAGATTATTCATATTTTGGTGGAAGAAATCAAAACTCCGCCTGATTGCCGCCTGCTATGATGATAGCGTGATCAATCTGGAGCGGAGGTGATCGTTTGGGCAAGCAAATCCTGAAAATGACCAATATCAGCAAAAGCTTCCCCGGCGTCCGGGCATTGCACCAAGTCAGCTTTGACTTGAATGAGAGCGAAATCCATGCCCTGATGGGGGAGAACGGCGCCGGCAAATCGACCCTGATGAAGATCCTGACCGGTATCTACAACCGGGATGAAGGCGAAATCATCTACCAGGGTGAGCCGCTGCTTATCCGGAACACCAAGGAAGCCCAGGAAAAAGGCATCTGCATCATCCATCAGGAACTCAACATGATGAACCACCTGACCGTGGCGCAGAACATATTCATCGGCCGCGAGAAGCTGCACGGGCCTTTCCTGGATGACCGGGCGTTGAACGAGCAGGCCGTCCAGTTGCTGGAAACGCTCGGTATCCAGATCAACCCGCGGGAGATCCTTGGCAACCTGACCGTCGGCCGGCAGCAAATGGTGGAAATCGCCAAAGCCATATCCTTCAATTCCAAAGTTCTGGTCCTGGACGAGCCGACCGCCGCCCTGACCGATGACGAGATCGAGCATCTGTTCAAGGTCATGCGCGATCTGCGGGCCAAAGGCGTGGGCATGATCTATATTTCCCACCGCATGGACGAGATCCGCAAGATCACCGACCGGGTCACGGTTTTGCGTGACGGCGAATATGTCGGGACAATCAATACCCAGGATTCGACCCATGACCAGATCGTCAAGATGATGGTCGGCCGGACAATCTTCGAAGAACCCAAAGCCCGCAGCAATTGCCCGCCGGACGCACCGGTGATCCTGGAGGTCCGGGGTCTCAACGCCGGCCGGATGGTCCAGGATGTAACCTTCAACCTGAAGCGCGGCGAAATACTCTGCTTTGCCGGCCTGATGGGCGCCGGCCGTACGGAGGTCGCCCGGGCCCTTTTCGGGGCGGATCCCAAGACATCGGGCGAGATCCGGATCAATGGCCGCGAGGTGACGATCAATTCGCCGGAAGATGCCGTCAATGCCGGCATCGGTTACCTGTCCGAGGACCGCAAGCGCTACGGCCTCGCGCTCGGGCTCAGCGTTGCCGAGAACTCGGTGATGGCCCATTACGACCAATTCGCCCGCGGCTTGTTCGTGAACCAGGCCGCCATCAACAGCACCGCCCAGCGGTACATTGACAAGCTCAACACGAAAACCCCGTCGATCCGCCAACTCGTCCGCAACCTGTCCGGCGGCAACCAGCAGAAGGTCGTCGTCGCCAAATGGCTGATCCGCAATTCGGAGATCCTCATCTTCGACGAGCCGACCCGCGGCATCGATGTCGGCGCCAAGAGTGAAATCTACAAACTGATCCATGAACTGGTCGACGAAGGCAAA
>JAEXPB010000064.1 GCA_023438965.1 Bacillota bacterium
CTGTAAATCACCGCGCCGCCCGGCCGGACCAAGGTTGCGGCATAATGCAAAATAGCCTCCTGCAGCGGATAAAGGCCGATAATCTTTTCATGCGGCATGGTCAGCCGGATTTCCGGCTTGCGGCCCAGCAAACCTAGGCCGCTGCAGGGGACATCCGCCAGCACGAGGTCGGCAGTGCCGGCCAGCTCCGGGTCCATGCCGGCGCCGGTGGCGTCGCCCAGGCGGCAGGTGATGCTGGCATGCCCCATTCGGCAGGCGTTGTCCTCGACCAGGCGCAAGCGGTCCGGGTGGCTGTCCACCGCTAGGATCCGGCTGCGGTTGCCGGTCAGCTCGGCCAGATGGCAGCTCTTGCCCCCCGGCGCGGCACACAGGTCAATGATCGTCTGGTCCGGGCCGGGCCGGGCAGCGTAACCGACCAGCATGGCGGCTTCGTCCTGGATCATCAGGTCGCCGCGCTGCCAGGCCGGCAGGCCGCGCACCGGCTGTCCCGGCAGGTCCAGCCGCAAGGCCTCCGGGCAATAGCGGCCGGCCGTGGCGCCGATGCCGGCGGCGGCCAGATCCGCGGTCACGGCGGCGGTGGTTGTCCGGGCGGTATTGACCCGGGCGGTCACCGCCACATCATCCTGCAGGAAGGCTTCGCCCAGAAGGGCCGCCTCGTCCGGACCGTACCATTTGCGGAGATAGCCGTACAATTCCGGCGGCAGACTGTATCGGACCGGCAGGTTGCCGGCCGGTAGCTGCAGTTTATCGCGGGTCAGGTTGCGCAGTGCGGCGTTGACCAGCCCGGCGGCGCCGGGGTTGGCCAGCCAGTTGGCCAGGCGGACGGATTCGTCAATGGCGGCTGGTGCCGGAATGCTGCGCGACCAATAAAGCTGCCAGACACCCAGGCGCAGGATCGTCCGCACCCAGGGGTCGAGACCGGCCGGAGAGCGGTGGCAGGCCCGGTCCAGCAGCCAATCGATCGAGATGACCCGGCTCAGCGTGCCGTAAACCAGGGCCGACGCAAAGCGGCGGTCCAGCGGACGGAGATCGGTCCGCTCCAGCAGGCGGATCGAGCTGAGATTGGCAAAGGCGCCTTCTTCGAGGACCGCATGTAGGATCCGACAGGCCGCCAGACGGGCCGGATCAGCCGGACGGCGCCTGCTGGCACGCGCTGCGGCTGCCCGATCAGCGCCGGCGGTCATCGCGGCTGCGGGCCAGCAGGACAAGGCGCAATAGGCTGGCAAAAGCGACCAGGGTCGAGGCGATATAAGTCAGGGCGGCTGCCCGCAGGACTTTCTTGGCGCCGTCGAGTTCCTGGTCGGTCAGCATCCCCTGCTCCTCCAGGACCCGGATCGCCCGGCGGCTGGCGTCGAATTCAACCGGCAGCGTGATCAGGTAGAACAGGACGGCGCCGGCATACAGGAAGATGCCGATGCTGAACAGGATCGGCAGACTGAGGATCAGGCCAAATATGGCCAGATACGGGCCGAAGGAAGATCCGTTCTGGGCCACCGGCACCAGCAGGCTGCGGACCTGGTTGGGCCAGAAGCCCTCGTCATGCTGGACGGCATGGCCCGCCTCGTGAGCGGCGACGCCGATCGCGGCAATCGAGGTGCTGTCGAAAGTGGACTCGGACAGACGGAGCACCTGGCCGCGCGGATCATAATGGTCGGTGAGCTGGCCGGCGGTCCGCTCAATCCGGATATGGGCCAGGCCATGCTGGTTGAGGATGCGCCGGGCGGCCGACTGGCCGGTGAAGCCGGCGCGGGCGCCCAGCTGGCTGTATTTGCCGAAGGTTCCTTTGACGGCTGCCTGGGCCAACAGGCTCAGCAGCAAAGCCGGGACGACCAGGATCAGGTACCAGGAGTCGATGCCGTAGAACAGGCTGTTCAAGCCGCCATAATAGCCGGAATTGTAAAGATGGAAAATCACGCCAGCCAAGCTCATTCTGATGCACCTCCCATTTTTTGCCCCAGCCGGTAATTATGGGCGCAATCCCGGCAATGGAGCCGCTTCCCTGCTTCAGACTGGATTTCCAGCAGATCCAGAACCCCGGATCCGCAGGCGACGCTGATCGCCTGGACGCCGCACTGGCAGATCGTGCCGGGTGCGAGGCCGGATGCGGCGCGCAGGATGTCCGGATCGGCGCAGACGCGCGCCCGGTGCACTTTGAGACGGCGTTCGCCGCACCAGGTCCAGGCGCCCGGCCAGGGGTAGGTCCCCCGCACCAGGTTATGGATGGTCAGCGCATCGGCGTTCCAGTCGATCTCGCCGACTTCACGGGTCATCATCGATATGACGGTCGCCCGGGCATGGTCCTGCGGCTGGCGCTGCAAGGTGCCATCCAGCAAGCCCCGGATGGCTTCCGGGATCATTTCGGCACCCATCGCCGCCAGCCGGTCGCTCAGTTGACCGGCATCCATGTCGTCCGGTATGGCGATCCGGCGCTGGAGCAGGATGTCGCCGGTATCCATGCCGGCATCCATCATCTGGATCGTGACTCCGGTTTCCCGCTCGCCGAGGATCAGGCACCATTGGATCGGCGCTGCACCGCGGTAAGCCGGCAGCAGGGAGGCGTGGATGTTCAGGCAGCCCAGCGGCGGGACAGCCAGGATGTTCGGCGGCAGGATGCGGCCGTAAGCCGCCGTGACAATCAAGTCGGGCTGCAGCTCGCGGATGGCGGTCTCGAATGCCGGAACCCGCACCTTCTCCGGCTGCAGGACCGGCAGGCCGTTGGCACAGGCCAGCAGCTTGACCGGCGGCGGCGTCAGCGTCAGATGGCGTCCTTGCGGCCGGTCCGGCTGGCAGACGACGCCGACGACCGGGTAATGGTCATCGAGCAGCCGCTGCAGGGTCGGCACGGCGAAATCAGGCGTTCCCATGAAGAGAATGCGCGGCATCATTCGGAATACAGTTCCCCCTTCACTTTGTCACGGAACAGGATGCCATCCAGATGGTCATATTCGTGACAGATGCAGACAGCCTGAAAACCTTCCGCCTTCAGGGTGTAGGGCTGGCCGTTGCGATCGAGGGCTTCCAGCACCAGCCGGGCCGGGCGCTCAACCTCGCCCCAGCGGCCGGGTATCGACAGGCAGCCTTCGCTGCCGGTTTGCGATCCCTCGGTCGAGACAATCCGCGGGTTGATCGCCACCAGCGGACCGGCGCCGTCCTTGACGTCCGCGACAAAAAGCCGGCGCAGGACGCCGACCTGCGGCGCGGCCAAGCCAACGCCGTTGCTGGCGTACATGGTCTGGAACATATCGTCGATCAATTCCTGCAGTCGGTCATCGAAGCGGGTCAAATCCCGGCTGATCTTGCGAAGGGTCTCGTCCCCTTCTTTCAATACCTGGCGCAATGCCATTTTATTCAGTCCTTTCCGGTCCGCTGCGGACCCCGGTACAGCGTACCAGCTGTTTTTCCGGATTTATATTATACCAGATTACATTTGAATGATCTGTTAATCATGTTACCATCCTGGTCACCTTGAAGCCGCTACAGCATCTGGTAAGGGTCGAGGTCCAGTGCCACCGCCACCTTGGCGAAATCGAACCGGTCGGTCACCGGCGCCAGGAAATTGGCCAGGCTGGCTGCATCGGGCCCTTTCAGGACCAGCCGCCAGCGGTAGCGGTCCTTGATCCGGTAAAGCGGCGCCCGCGCGGGATCCATCAGCTCGATGACCCGGAAAGCGGCGTCGGTTTCCCGGCGCGCCCGCAGCGCCGCGGCCAGCTGCTGGCACTTCGCGCGCACGAGCGGCTCCTGGGCGGCGGACAGGGTGATGCTGCCGATGCTGCCGAACGGCGGGTAATGCATCGCCCGACGAAAGGCGATTTCCTGGCGGTAGAAGCCCGGGTAATCCTGGGCAGCGGCATGGCGGACGGCATAATCGTCAATGTTGTAGGCCTGGATGACCACTTGCCCGGCCGCCTCGCCGCGGCCGGCCCGGCCGGCTGCCTGGGTGATCAGCTGGAAAGCCCGCTCCGCGGCCCGGAAGTCGGATACGCCCAGCATCAGGTCGGCCGACAGGATGCCGACAACCGTGACATTGGGGAAATCATGGCCTTTGGCAATCATCTGCGTCCCGATCAGGGCGGCCGCCTCGCCGCGGGCGAACTGCTCGAGCAGCCGGGCGTGCGAGGTCCGGCCGGATGTCGTGTCCTGGTCCATCCGGATCGCCCGGCGGGGCGCGAACTCCTTGTTGAAAAGCTCCTCCACCTGCTGCGTGCCGGCGCCGAACCGGCCGATCCGGCTGCTGCCGCAAGCCGGGCAGACTGTCGGCTGCGGGGTGACCCGCCCGCAGTAATGGCAGATCAGGAGGTTGGCGCCCGGATCCTCAGCGGCCGGTTGCCCTGGCTCGCTGCCGGCCGCCTGATGGTGGACATTGATGTGGCTGGTCAGCGAAACGCTGCAGGAACGGCATTTGACGACATGGCCGCATTGCCGGCACAGAATGAAGCCGGCATAGCCGCGCCGGTTGATGAAAATGATGCCCTGATGGCCGGCGGCAAAGGCCTCGGTGAGGGATTGCCGCAACCGCTGGCTGAATATGCTGCGGTTACCGCTGCCCAGCTCCCGGCGCATGTCGATGACTGCCGTTTCCGGCAACCCGGCCTTGCCGACCCGTTCGTTCAGAGTCAGCAGGATGGCGTGGCCGGATTCGGCCCGCTGGTAGCTCTCCACCGAGGGCGTGGCCGAGCCGAGGACCAGGACAGCCCCCTGCTCGCGCGCCCGCAGGCGGGCGATGTCCCGGGCGTGATACCGCGGATGGGTTTCCGATTTATAGGTGGTTTCCTGCTCCTCGTCGATGATGATCAGGCCGATGTCCTGCAGCGGCGCAAAGATCGCGGAGCGGGCGCCGACGACGACCCGGACCTCCTGGCGCAGGATACGCTGCCATTGTTCATAGCGCTCCGACGGTGTCAGCCGGCTGTGCAGCACGGCGACATGGGTGCCGAAGCGGGAGCGGATCCGGGCGATCATCTGCGGCGTCAGGGAGATCTCCGGCACCAGGATGATTACGCCGCGGCCCTGGTCGGCGGCCAGGCGGGCAGTCTGCAGATAAACCTCGGTCTTGCCGCTGCCGGTCACGCCGAACAGCAGGTATTCCTGGCAGCTGTGGCTCTGCAGTTCGCAGGACTTGAGCGAGTCGCCGATCCGGCGGATGGCGGCGGCCTGCTCCGGCGTCGGCGGGAACGGCTCGGTCGGGGTGTAGTTGTTCTCATCGGGCAGCGTACGCCGGGTTTCCTGCTCGGAGAACCGGATCAGCTGCTTTTTCTCCAGTGAGTTCAGCGTAGCCCGGCTGACCTGGCAGGCATGCAGGATTTCCGGCACCGGGGCGCTGCCGCATTCCAGCAGCAGCTCGATGACCCGGATATGGCCAACCCGGTCGATCTCGCCGTCCGACAGGCGCTGGGCGGCTTCCTGAGGGTCTTGCAGCTCGGCCATCCGGATGTATTTGTCCTTGACCGCGGCCACGGCCGAAGGCACCATGCATTTCAGCGCGTCACCATAGGTGCACAGGTAGCGTCCGCGCATCTGGGCGGCCAGGCGCAGCTGCTCGGGCAGCAGGACCGGCCGGTCGGCCAGCAGTTCGGTGATCGGCTTGATGTAGAAGTCCGAGTCCGCAGTGGCCAGGACAGCGGTCACATAGGCCTCGCTGCTGCGGTTGCCGGCGCCAAAGGGTACCAGGACGCGGCTGCCGACGGCCAGGCGGTCGTTGAAGGCGGCCGGCACGGCATAAGTG
>JAEXPB010000081.1 GCA_023438965.1 Bacillota bacterium
CTGGGCCAGGCCAGGGCCGAAAGTCTGGCGGATGGCGCCGATATCGTTGATCGCATAGGCCATCAGGTCGCCGGTTTTCTGCTGCTGGAAGAAGGAGACCGGCAGCACCAGCAGATGATCGAAGAGCGCGCGACGCAGGCTGTTCTCCAGATAGCGGGAATTGCCCATGATCAGGTAACGCCAGATGAACCGGGTGACGAAGACGGCCAGGGCGGCCAGAAGCATATAGATCAGGCTGCGGCCGATCGCAGTCTGACCGGGCTGGGCGCTTAGGGCGTCCAGTTCGTCGATAATCTGACCGAGCAGGCGCGGCACCAGGGTCTGCAAATATGAGGAGAGACCGAGAAACAACAGTCCTGGCAAATAGAGCCATCCGTATCGTTTGAAAAAATCTTTCACTTGAAGCGCTCCTCCAGGATGTCAACGAACCGGCCAGAATCAACATTCGATGTACAGTATTGTTATAAGGATTAGCCCGGCTAAAGTCAACCGACAGAATTCACAGAAAACGGCCTATCCTATCAATATATTACCGGAACGCGCGCCGAACGGTTGGCGAACCGCCTATTTGATCTGAAAAAGATCTTCAGGTTGAATCAGCAGGATATTGTCCGGCAGAGCCTGAGCCATAATCTGGGCATCAAATCCTGAAACGTACTCATCAGTAACGTACTCGTAAGTATGTAATTGATTACAACACGTTCTGGTCCATCTTGCACTGCCCAAAGTAGTCACCCGTATTCAGTCATTCTCAATTCAACCACAAAAGGTTCGGAATTTATCTCAAATACTATTGCAAATAGCAACTGTTGTATGTTACAATTCTATTGGCAAGGAGGACTGCATCCATGAAAGAAGAATCTGGCGAACTGCGCGAGCTGCTGCGTATCCTTGAACGCCGGCTGGGCATGATCGACGACAGCACCAAATCCTGCTGCGGCGTCACCCTCGGCCAGTGCCACGCCCTGGTCGAAATCGGCCGGGCGTCATCCCTTTCCCTGAATGAGCTGGCCGAGATACTGGACCTGGACAAGAGCACAACCAGCCGGACTGTCGAACACCTGGTCCGCCGGTCACTGGCCCGGCGCCAGCTGGATCCGGCCAACCGGCGTTGTGTGGTGATTGAATTGACAGACGGCGGCCAGGAGCTTTTCCAAAGTATCGAATCGAGCATGAATGCCTGGTTCAGCCAGGTGCTGGCCCAGATCCCGTCCGGTAAACTTGCGCAGGTCATGGAAAGCCTGCAGATTCTGAATGCATCCATCGCAGCCATCCCGGCGGACACCTGTTCTGAAGCCGCCGCTGATAAGGAGGAATCTTGCCATGTTTGAAGCGTTGTTTGTCATTGGGTTGATTCTCGGTCTCGCCCTGCTGATCCCGACCCGTTCGGAATTTGACCAGCGCCCGGACGCTTTTGCCAAAAGTGAAAACCGGGATCAGCAGCCGCGCCATCAATTTTGCTGCTGACCCGGCATCAATCAGAATCGAGGTATATTATGGCTACAACCACCTGCTGCGGCAGCCGGAAGCTCACCGGCACACTGCCCACAAAAGCCGTTAATGAAGCATCCCAATCGCTCCAGGAACCCTGGGTCATCGGCCAAGCCGGCTCCAGCCAGGACCCGGTGCCGCTGGTCTCGACCCGGCTGAGCCGGACCGACCGCTGGGGCGCCTGGAAAGCGCGCTGGACAGTCGGCCGCATGGATTATAGCGTCCATCCCGGTCTTTACGGTGTCGGCCAGCCGGGCCGCCAGTCGCCGATCCTGGTCACCGCCAACTACAAGCTGACGCTGGATCGCCTGCGCAGCGAGCTGGCCGGCATCGACGCCTGGATCCTGGTACTCGACACCAAAGGCATCAATGTCTGGTGCGCCGCTGGCAAGGGCACCTTCGGTACCAAGGAAGTCATCCGCCGCCTGCGGTCCGTCGATATGGAGCAGCGGGTCGACCACAGGACGATCATCCTGCCCCAGCTGGGCGCGACTGGCGTTAAAGCTCATGAAGTGACCCAGGCGACGGGATTCCGGGTTGTTTACGGCCCTGTCCGGGCCGCGGACCTGCCGGCCTTTCTGTCCGGCGGACTGACCGCGACACCGGCCATGCGCCGGGTCCGGTTCAATACGCTGGACCGCCTGGTCCTGACGCCGGCCGAGTTCGTGTTCATGCTGAAGCCGGCGGCGATCCTCCTGGGCATCCTGTTCATCCTGAATATGATCGGTCTGGGGCAATACGGCCCCGTCGAAGGCCTGGCCATCGCCGGCACGATCGTCATCGGCTGCATCCTGGTCCCCGTGCTGCTGCCCCTGGTCCCCGGCCGGGCCTTCGCCTTCAAGGGAGCCCTGCTCGGGCTGCTCTGGGCGGCCGGCATCGTCTGGTTCCAGGGCTGGTTTGCCGGGTCGGCACCGGTAATCTGCAAGGCACTGGCTTACCTGCTGGCCATCCCGTCGGTCGCCGGCTTCCTGGCCATGAACTTCACCGGCAGCACGACCTTTACCTCACCATCCGGCGTGAATAAGGAAATGCGCATCGCCTTGCCGATCATGCTGATCGCGACGGCCGCCGGCGTATTGCTTTTACTGGCCGGCGATGTGCTGCGCCTGATTCTGTGATCGGTGGATCGGAGGAAAGACCATGCGTCAACAATATTTGAAAAATGTCGTCACCCTGGCTTATGATCCGGCGAAGTGCATCGGCTGCGGCCAATGCGTCAACGTCTGCCCGCATGCGGTCTTCCGGCTGGAAGGCCGGCAGGCGGTCCTGGCCGACCGCGACCGCTGCATGGAATGCGGCGCCTGCGCCGGCAATTGCCCGACGGGCGCCCTGACGGTCAACGCCGGTGTCGGCTGTGCTGCAGCGATCATTATCGGATTCTTGACCGGCAGCGAGCCGACTTGTGGTTGAACGACCGGCGGCCAATCAGAAGCGTGAGCACAAACAGGATCAGCACACCGGACACGATCCCAACGCCGATCCGGTAAACCGGCTGGATGGTCAGGGCATCCATCAGCCGGCCGGCCACGGCATTGCCGATCATGCCGCTGAGGCCGCCATATATGGCGCTGG
>JAEXPB010000115.1 GCA_023438965.1 Bacillota bacterium
GATGCGCTGTCCGTATCGATCGCAGCCGCCTCGATTCTGGCTAAAGTCACCCGGGATCGCCTGATGGATGAATACGAAACCCAATATCCCGGCTACGGCTTCGCCCAGCATAAAGGCTATGGCACCGCTGCCCATTATGAAGCCTTGATGAAGCTTGGGCCCAGCCCAATCCATCGCCAGACCTTTTTGCGTTCGGTGGCCGACCGGCTGGCCAACCGCCTGGATCCTGATCTCCAGTCGCCGCCGGATCGGCAGATCAGCCTGTTCAACGATCCGGAATGAGCTTGACCGGCGAATTGGGCCGCCAGGCTGAAACAGTTGTGGCCGATTACCTCAGCAGCCTGGGATATCGGATCTGCGCGCGGAATTACCGGATTGTCCGGATTGGCGAGCTGGATCTGGTGACCTGGAAAGACGGCCGGCTGATGATTGTCGAGGTTAAGGCCCGGCAAAATGCGGCGGCTTTCGGTGGCCTGCCGGCAACCATCACGCCAGCCAAAATCCGTCGCCTGCAAAAAACAACCTGGTGTTATCTCAAAGAAAAGCAACTGATGAATATTGATGTTTCATTTCTTGCAGCGCTTGTTCAAATGGATCGCGATGGGAAAACGGTTTCGATCGATTTAGTTCCTATCGATTGCGTCTAAATGCCGAAAAATAGGCATTTATATAACTTGTTCAATTGCGGTAGCTATATTATAATATGCTGTATCGATGCCCGTTGTGCAAGGAGGATACAACATGCCGTCATATAAGGCTCTGAACCCCCAGCAATCCAATCAGGAGCTGCAAGCGCTCGAAACCCGATTTCACGCGTTTGCCAGCCAGAAACTCAAGTTGAACATGACACGGGGCAAACCCTGCACGGAACAGCTTGATCTTTCCGCGAATCTGATGACCTGCCTGAGCGAGCTGGACTACAAGGCACTGGACGGTACGGATTGCCGGAATTATGGCGGCCTGGACGGCTTGCCCGAAGCAAAGCGGCTGTTCGCCGACTTGTTGGACATCACCCCCCAGCAGGTGATGGTGCTGGGCAATTCCAGCCTGAACCTGATGTATGACATGCTGACCCGGGCCATGCTCTTTCCGTTGCCCGGCGCCGAACAGCCCTGGTCGAAGCTGGAAAAAATCCGCTTCATTTGCCCGGTGCCGGGTTACGACCGCCATTTCTTTGTTACCCAGGCCCTGGGCTTTGACATGATCCCGGTGCCCATGACAGCCACGGGTCCGGATATGGATGCCGTCGAGGCGCTGGTCGCTGCCGACCCGGCCATCAAGGGCATGTGGCTGGTGCCGGTGTACAGCAACCCGGAAGGGGTGACCTGCTCGGCCGATACCTGCCGCCGCCTGGCCGCCATGCCAACCGCCGCGCCGGACTTCCGCCTTTTCTGGGATAACGCCTATGTCGTCCATCACCTGGATCCTGCTGCGCCGCAAAGCACGCCGGAAATCCTCAGCCTCTGCGCCGCGGCTGGCCATCCGGACCGCGTTTTCGAATTCGCCTCGACCTCCAAGATCACCTGGTCGGGCGCCGGCATCGCCTGCCTGGCTGCCAGCACCGCCAATCTGGCCTATACCCACAAGCACATGTCCGTCCAGACCATTGGGCCGGACAAGGTCAACCAGCTGCGCCATTGCCGTTTCCTGAAAGACAAGGCCGGCGTCTTGGCGATCATGGCGCAGCATGCGGCCATCCTGCGGCCCAAGTTTGACCTGGTCCAGGAAGTCCTGACGGCCGAACTGGAAGGAACCGGCGTCTGCCGGTGGCTCCAGCCCAAAGGCGGCTATTTTGTCAGCTTGTCGGTTCTGCCGGGCACTGCCGGCGAGGTGGTTCGCCTGGCCAAGACCTGCGGCGTCGAACTGACGCCGGCCGGCAATCCTTACCCGCACGGTCATGACCCGCTGGACACCAATATCCGATTGGCCCCGTCCTTTCCGCCGATGCAAGAATTGCGCACGGCCCTTGAGGTGCTCTGCACCTGCATCCGACTGGCCGCCTTGCGTAAAATCAGGAGCGAAACATGAAAGATGTCTATGAAAGTCCCTTGAACAGCCGTTACGCCAGTGATGCGATGCAGCAGCTTTTTTCGCCGGACCGGAAATTCCGGACCTGGCGCCGGCTGTGGATCGCCCTGGCCGAGACCGAGCGCGAGCTTGGCCTGCCGATCGCCGAGACGCAGATCGCCGAACTGATAGCGCATGCCGATGACATCAATTATGACGTGGCCGCCAGGGAAGAAGCGCTGGTCCGCCATGATGTGATGGCCCATGTGCACGCTTACGGCGAACAGTGCCCGACGGCCAAGGGGATCATCCACCTGGGCGCCACTTCCTGCTATGTCGGGGACAACACCGACCTGATCCTGATGGCGGAAGGTCTGCGCCTGATCCGGCGACAGCTGCTGAATACCATCCGGCAGCTGGCCGTCTTCGCTCGCCGCTACAAGAATCTGGCAACCCTGGGCTTTACCCATTTCCAGCCCGCGCAGCCGGTGACAGTCGGTAAAAGGGCGACACTCTGGATTCAAGACCTGGCCGGCGACCTGGCGGACCTGGATTATGTCCTCGGCAGCCTCCGCCTGCTGGGCAGCAAAGGCACGACCGGCACCCAGGCCAGTTTCCTCAGCCTGTTTGACGGCGCTCCCGCCAAAGTCAAGGAACTGGACCGGCGGATTGCCGTTAAAATGGGCTTTCCGGCGGTTTACGCGGTATCCGGCCAAACCTATTCGCGCAAGGAAGACAGCCGTGTGCTCAATGTCCTGGCCGGCATTGCCCAGAGCGCCCATAAATTCAGCAACGATATCCGGTTGCTGCAGCATCTGAAAGAAGTCGAAGAACCTTTCGAAAAAGGCCAGATCGGCTCGTCAGCAATGGCCTACAAGCGTAACCCGATGCGCAGCGAGCGCATTGCATCCCTGGCCCGCTATGTCCTGACGGTCACCGCCAATCCGGCCATCACCGCTGCGACCCAGTGGTTCGAGCGGACATTGGACGACTCGGCGAACAAGCGGATCGCGGTTCCGGAAGCTTTCCTGGCCACCGATGCCATCCTGCTCCTGTATCAAAACATCAGCGCCGGTCTGGTGGTTTACCCGAAGGTCATCCAGCGCCATCTGGCAGAGGAACTGCCTTTTATGGCGACGGAGAACATCCTGATGGCCGCCGTCAAACTGGGCGGCGACCGCCAGGACCTGCATGAACGGATCCGCCTGCATAGCCAGGCGGCCGGCAGCCAGGTCAAGCAGGAGGGGGCGCCGAACGACCTGCTGGAGCGGATT
>JAEXPB010000172.1 GCA_023438965.1 Bacillota bacterium
GATGAAAACCGCGGCCGCGGTAATCGAGAGGATACCGGCCGCGATCAGCAGGTTGCCGGTGAAGCGGCTGTCGCCCAGGCTTTTGTTGACGATGGCGGCGGTCCGGATGATCGCGTACATGGCGGCGTTGAGCAGGACGCCCGACAGCAGGGCGCTGACCGGCGAAGGGGCCTGGCTGTGCGCGTCCGGCAGCCAGGTATTCATCGGGGCCAGGCCGGCCTTGGTGCCGAAGCCGATCAGAATGAACAGGAAGGCAAAGCGCAGGATCCTGCCGTCCAGCGCGCCGGCCTTGGCCAGCAGCGACGGCCAGTCCAGCGTGACCGACTCGTCCAGGACGCCGGCGGCGGCGCTGTGCAGGAAGATGATCCCCAGCATGGCCACCGTAATGCCGACCGAGCAGATGATAATGTATTTCCAGGCCGCTTCGGTCGCGGCTTTGCCGTTGTGGAAGCCGACCAGGAAGACGGAAGCCAGCGTGGTCGCTTCGATGGCGATCCACATCACGCCCATGTTGCTGACGGTCAGGGACAGGATCATGGTCAGGATGAAGGCGTTGATCAGGATATAGAGCAGCCGTACCCGCCCGGGCTCCAACTCGCCCCGCCGGATCTCCGTCTCAATGTAGCCGATGGTGTAAATGCCGGTCAGCAGGCCGATGGCCAGCACAATGTCCAGCAGGATGATGCTGACCGGATCGACATAGAAAAGGCCGCCCAGCCAGCCATAGTGAACCGCGCCCTCCTGCAGCACCGACCGGGTGAGCGGGATGGCAAGCACAGCCTGCAGGGCTGCGGCACCCAGGCTGACCGCGTGCCGGCAGCCGCGCGATCCGGGCAGGGCGAGCAGGGCAATGGCCGCGAGCGGGATGATCCACAACAACAAACCCATGTTCCTATCCCCTCAGATCTTTCATTTTGTCCGTGTCGATCGACTCGAAAGCCGTATTGATCCGGAAAACCATCACGCTCAGGATCAAGACCGCCGTCACCAGGTCGGCGAAAACGCCAAGGTCGACGATCAGGGGCATCCCGTTCGACGCGTACATCGCGGTGATGAAGATGCCGTTTTCGATCGCCAGCAGGCCGACGATCTGCCCGATGGCCTTCTTGCGGCTGATGATGAAGAACAGGCCGATCAGGACCAGGGCGATCGAGTTGACCAGCAGGATGCCCTCGCCGGCCTGATTCAGCGCCGGCACCGACGTCACCGCGAAATAGGTGAAGACCACAATGCCGCAGCAGACCAGGACCAGGGCGGGGATGTTCAGGAAAAAATCTTTTTCCACCCGGTACTCGACGCCGGCATAGGTCTTGTGCAGCGTACGGGGAATGTACCAGACCTTGAGGACGACGATGAGCGCCGCGATGATCAGAACATCGGCGCGGCCCTGGGTCCGGATCTCCTCGATGCCGGCCAGGCCGGTATTCAGGGCGAGCAGGAGGCCCTGCAGCTGCAGGAAGACAATGTAGGAGCGGATCCGCTTGCTGGCCACCATCAGGAAGCCGGACAGCAGGATCAGGGCGGAAAGGACGATGCTGGTGGATGCCATGCCGGTTACCTCCCCAGAATGTAGGACTGCAGAAAGCCGATCAAGGCCAGGATGAAGGCCAGGGCAGCCAGGTTGGGCACGCTGAAGAAACGGAATTTCACCGTGCAGGTCTCCGCCGCGGCAATCAGGACGGCCAGCAGCGCGATCTTGAGGGCATACAGGACCAGCGAGAGGATCAGGCCGGCTGCGCCGGCCAGCAGGATCATCTGGTCATGCGGCAGGAAAATGTTGACCCACAGGCTCATCAGGACCAGCTGTTTAACGGCAGCGCCGTATTCCATCAAAGCCAGGTGACGGCCGGAGTATTCCAGGATCATCGCTTCGTGGACCATCGTCAGCTCAAGGTGGGTCGCCGGATCGTCGACCGGAATCCGGCAAGTCTCGGCCAGGATGACGATGAACAGGGCGATCCGGGTCAGGATGAACATCGGCTGCGCCAACGGCAGGCCGGCGGTCTGCGCGGCCTGGAAGACGCCTTGCACCGACGTTGTGCCGGCAGTTAGGCCGACGGTGAAAACGGTCACCAGCACCGCCGGTTCCGTCAGGGCGGCGATCATGGCTTCGCGGCTGCTGCCCATGCCGCCGAAGGTGCTGCCGGGATCCATGCCGGCCAGGACCAGGAAGAACCGGCCCAGCGCCAGCAGATAGAAGAGCAGGATCAGGTCGCCGGCGAAGGCCGCCGGCAACAGCTTGCCGCTCACCGGCGCCAGCAGCGCGGCGGTCAGGGCGGTGGCAAAAACCACCCAGGGCGCGGCCCGGAAAACCCAGGAAGCCGTCTCGGAGACGACGGCCGTCTTTTTCAACAGCTTGAACAGGTCAAAATACAGCTGCAGGACCGGCGCCCCCTTGCGCTTCTGCGTCAGGGCCTTGATCTTCTTGATGATGCCGTTGACCAGCGGGGCCAGCAGCAGCACAACCAGCGTTTGGATCAGGATGTAGATGAACGTCTGCATGTCAGCCTCCCCCTCAATAAAGCATGTTGTACAGCATGACCGCCAGCAGGGCCAGCAGGATGAAGGCCAGGTAGCGGCGGATGCTGCCGGTCTGGATCGTTGCCTGGGCCTTGAGGGAGACCTTCCGGACAAAAACAGGCAGCGGCTCGTACAGGTATTTCTCGATCAGCGATTCGGTACGGACCGTGTATTCCAGGCTTTCGGGATGGTAGGACAGGCTGCCGCCGGCCTTCAGCTCACGAGTCGGCCGGAACAGGAAGCGGAAAATGATCCGGATCGGTTTGGCGAAGCCCATGGCGCTGTACTGCATGCGGGCGTTCAGGGCTTCGAAGCCGCAGTCCCAGGTGCCATAGCGCCGTTCAACATAACGGCCGCCGATCAGGCGGACGATGACCAGGCCCAGGCCGATAATGATCGCCAGTGCCAGCAGGATCAGGGCGGGTGCGTAACCGGCCGGCACAGCCGCGCCTGCGGTGCCGCCGGCGGTCCCGCCCAGGTCGGCGGACAGGCTGAACCAGCCTTGCATCAGGCCGGCCAGGCTTTGTCCGGTCAGACTGGCCGCAACCGGGTCGGCGAGGCGGAGGAACAGGCCCGGAAACAGGCCCAGTACCAGGCAAAGAACCACCGGGATGCCGCTGCCCAGCCACATGGACACCGGCACTTCCCGCGCCGCGGCCGCTTTGGCACTGCGCGGCCGGCCCAGGAAGGCGATGCTGAACAGCTTCAGAAAGCAGGCGGCCGCCAGGGCGCCGGCCAGGGCCAGGGCGGCGACCGTCAGCATCAGGATCAGGCTGAAGCCCGGCGTATCGGCCTGGATGCTCCGGAAAATCGCCTGCAGCGTGAGCCATTCGCTGGCAAAGCCGTTGAACGGCGGCATGGCCGCGATGGCCAGGGAACCGCCCAGCACGAAAAAGGCCGTCATCGGGAGGCGCTTGATCAAGCCGCCCATTTCCTCAAGATTCTTGGTATGCGTCGCGTGCAGCAGCGAACCGGCACCCAGGAACAGGCTGCCCTTGAAGAGCGTGTGGTTGAGGGCATGGAACAGCGCGGCGGCAATCGCCGCCGCCCCGATCGCCCGCTGACCCTGCGCGATGGCCAGGAAACCGGTGCCCAGGCCGATCAGGATGATGCCGATGTTCTCGATGCTGCTGAAAGCCAGCAGGCGCTTGATATTGCCTTCGATATAGGCGAAAAGGACGCCGATCAGCGCGGAAACCACGCCGATCGCCAGCAGGAGCAAGCCCCACCAGGCCTCGCGGGCGCCCAGCACAACCAGGCCGAAACGCAGCAGGCCGTAGATGGCCGTCTTGAGCATGACGCCGGACATCAGGGCTGAGACATTGCTGGGTGCCGCCGGATGGGCCTGCGGCAGCCAGATGTGCAGCGGCACGGCGCCGGCCTTGATGCTGAAGCCGACCAGCAGCAGGAGGAACAGGACATTCCGGCCGGCCGCCGGGATCGCCGCGAAATCGCCGCTCAGGCTGAAGCTGCCGGTATATTGGAAAAGGAGCAGGAAGGCGATGAGCAGGAAAGCCGTGCCGATGGTGGTCATGATCAGGTAGAGGGGGCCGGCGCGCAGGTTCTCCGCCTGCTCCGACTCGAAGACCACCAGGAAATAAGACAGGATGGACATCGCCTCCCAGGCAATCAGGAACAGGACGGTATTGCCCGAGGTCAGCACCAGCGCCATCGCGGCGACGAAAACAGCCAGCAGGGCATTGAAGACGCCGACATTATGCCGGTCGCAGTAATGTACCATATAGGATAGCGAATAGATCGCCACGCAGAGCATCAAGGCGGAAAGACCGAGCAGGAAAAAGGCCGACAGGCTGTCCAGGGTGATCGTCAGCGACAGGAAAGGCGTAGCCGTCTGAAGATCGGCCAGAACCGCCGCTGGCTGCCGGCTGAGCAGATGGATCAGTGCGGCGGCCAGACCGGCAGCGGCGCCCAGCATATTGGCCGACTGGGCCAGGATATTGCCCAGTATCGGCTTGCGGACCAGAATCAACGCCAGCAGCGCCGCCAAACCGTAGCCAAGCAACGAAATCCAGAATAAATAGCTTACAGATAAAGCCGCCATGAGCAACCAGCCTCCCCCTCGGAGCTAAGCCCCGGCATGGCGCTTTCATGAAATAAAGCGGCAATGCCGCCCTCCAGCATAGCACGGAATAGGGGAGGCGTAAAGGTTTTGGCCGGTATTTTGGTCATTATATGCCCGGTTTAGGCGCGTCAATCGACGACGGTGATCTTCTCCGGGTGCTGTTCGTGCGCTTCCTTGGTCATCGCCGGATGGCCGATGGCGATTGAGATGGCGAATTCATGGCCAGCCGGCATGGCGACCAGCCGCTTCATTTCAGCGGCCTGCGTGCCGTTGAAGGCGGCCGCCGCCAGACCGATGATGCAGGAGCCCAGACCCATGGACTGCGCGGCGATCGCCAGGTTCTCCACCGCGATGCCGGCATCGAGATCCGCGTCGTCGCCCCGGGGCAGCGAGATGAACACCACCAGCGGCGCGCCGTAGAACAGGCTCTTGTGCCGGGCCGCCATCCGGTCCAGCACGCCCTGGTTACGGTCCTGCCGGAAATGCTCCAGCGCTGCCTCGCTGACCGCGGCGATCTTGTCCGGATTGATGACGAAGCTGAAATGCCAGGGCTGGCGGTTCACGCCGCTCGGTGATGCGAGGGCGACGGCCTGCAGCGTTTCAAGCTGGTCGGCGGTCAGGGCTTCGGCCGCAAAACGGCGGATGCTCCGCCGGTCAAATATGGCTTGCAAAGTTTCGTTGATCATAAGGGCCTCCTTGGCGGCGTGGGATTATGGCCGGTTCCTGGTGGAGATGGATATCGATATGATTAATTATAATACGAGATCTTGCCGTTATTACGCAAGTATCTCATTCTTTCCATCGCAATGGAACTTGAAAAGGAACAACCCCGGGTCAATAAGCATCCGCCTGTTTGCACAGGTTTTGAAAAGGGACATGCAGACTTGGCTGTAGGGAAAATTGCGTCAGCCGAACTTGTATTCGTTTCTAATACGTGGTAAAATTACTGCGTTATGGAAACGAATAGAATCCGTTTGCAGCAATTCAGGAAGACATTCCTGCCAATGGTCTGCTTTTCAGGTGAACAGGTACGGTTGTGGAAGCCGGATTTTTGCCGGGATAATTTCGCGCGCTGGATCGCTTCCGGTGAAATTCTGCGCTTAAAGCAGAATTTATATACATTCCCCGAGTATCTGCAGATCGCGGACAGCGCGTTGTATTTTGCCAATCAGATCTACCGTCCTTCCTACGTGAGCCTGCATACTGCACTGCACTTTCATGGCGTTATACCCGAGGAAGTGGTTCAGTTTACATCGGTATCGACACTTAAGACGGCATCCTTTCAAAATACATTCGGGTCGTATACCTATCACCATATCTCAACAAAATATATGTTCGGATATGAGTTAAAGAAAACCGAGGGACAGAATCCTTTCGTCATCCAAATGGCAACTCCCGAGAAGGCCATCATCGATTTGCTGCACTTATATCCCGAGTACTGCACCACAGAGGACATGCTGAACCTCAGATTCAATGAGAATGTTATGGAAAACGGGATTGATTAGGAAAAAATGCTGAACTACGAAACGCGAATCCATTCTCCAGCAGTAACGAAGCGCGTGAATCTGTTAAGGGAGGCGTACGGTTTGCCATGATGGAATCCATCGACAATATCAGAATATTTTTTCCGCAGGCGATAGCGCAGAATAGAGCGTTTGATCCGATGATCCTGAAGGAATATATCCAATGCCAGACTCTGGAATATTTATCCCGGCAACCGGGTGCGGCGGGAATGGCTTTCATAGGCGGCACTTGCCTGAGACTGGTTCATGGGATCAACCGCTTTTCCGAGAATCTGGATTTTGATTGCAAGGATATGGATAAAATCCAGTTCCTGCATCTGACAGATAATTTACTGGCTTATCTTGAAAAATCTGGCTACAAGGTGGAAGCAAAGGACAGGGAAAGCGTAAATTTGACAGCGTTCCGACGCAGCATCTATTTCCCGGAGTTACTCTATGCTTTGCATTTGTCGGGATATCGGGAACAGCGCTTTCTTATGAAAATAGAAACGCAGGACCAGGAGATCGAATATCCATATGAAACCGTATTTCTGAACCGCTGCGGCTTTTTATTTCCATTGAACGTCGCACCGATTTCCGTTCTGTGTGCCATGAAAGTGCTGGCTGCTTTAACTCGTAGCAAGGGCAGGGACTTCTATGATCTGATGTTCCTTTTGCAACGTTCAGAACCAGATTATGGTTTTCTTGAACAGAAAACCGCAATCCATAACAAGTCTCGGCTGATCGCGGAACTCATCAAGAAGGCAGATTCCACTGATCTGTCCCGTAAGCGCAGAGATTTTGAGCATCTGCTGATCGAGAAATCTGACGCGGATAGAATTTTGCGGTTCGGAGATTTGGTGAGGGCCCTGTGACTTTACCTTGCGATCCGGACAAATGGCCTCATATATGATCACGGTCTCGCGGTAGAAATTGACCAAAGACGATTACTGCGTTAATTCTCCTGGTCATTCCGCTTTCATGCAAACCGAATTTTTCATCAAATCTTCATGTTTGCCCTATGACTGAACGGATTTTTTTCTGCTATACTTGTCTCAACAAGTTGGATGAGCTGCCTGGCAGGCTGGAGGATAGAAAAATGACGACGCATCCGGATGAACCCAAATATGAGATGGTCAAGCAGCATGTGGTGAATTTGATGGCGCAGGGTGTTGTACGCTTTGGCGAGAAATTGCCATCGGAGCACAGCCTGATGGAACAATTCAATGTCAGCCGCAACACAATCCGTCAGGCTTTCGCCGAGCTGACCAGTCTTGGGCTGGTTTACAAAGAGCAGGGCCGCGGCACCTTTAGCAAGTATGTTCCGAAAAACTACAACGAGAAGCGCATTGTCGCGGTGATGACAACTTATATCTCGGATTACATTTTCCCCGATATCATCTTTGGCATTGAAGAAATCCTGTCCGCCGAGGGCTATTCCATACTCCTGTCCAATACCAACAACAATAAGGAGAAGGAGACCCAATTGCTCAAGAACATCATCGCTCATGATGTGTGTGGCTTGATTATCGAACCGACCCGCAGCGCCCTGGCCAACGTCAACCAGCCGCTGTTTGATGAACTGCGCGCCAAAGGCGTCAAAATTGTTTTCATCAATTCCACCTACCCCGATGTGCCCGGTTCCAGTGTTTTAGTCGATGACGAACGCGGCGGCTTCATCGCCACCGAATACCTGCTCCAGCTCGGACACAAAAGGATTGCCGGCATTTTCAAAAAGGATGATATCCAGGGAGTCAAGCGACATAAAGGATATCTCTCGGCCTTGCGTCAATACGAGGTGGCCGCGGATC
>JAEXPB010000299.1 GCA_023438965.1 Bacillota bacterium
GAACAAGATCCATCAATATGCGATCATGAGCTCGCCGACTACTGCCCAGGATGCGGCGATCGAAGCCTTGCGCAACAGCGCGCAGCATGTCGCCGGCATGCGCGAGGAGTACAACCGCCGCCGCCGCTATGTTGTCCAGGCTTGCCGGGATGCCGGACTGGCCTGCTTCGAACCGCTGGGCGCCTTTTATGTCTTCCCGGACATCCGGGTGACCGGCATGTCGTCCAATGAATTTTGCGAAACCTTCCTGAAAGAAGAAAAAGTGGCGATTGTGCCGGGCAATGCCTTTGGTGTTTGCGGCGAAGGTTTTGTCCGGATCAGCTACGCTGCCTCAATGGAGAACATCCGGGAGGCCATGCGGCGGCTGAACGCCTTTGTAGCGAGGAGAACCCGAAATGCTTGAATTTGATCAATACCGGCTGCAGCTTGAGGCCATGCGGGAATCCTTCGACCAGCTGCGTGAAGCCTTGCATATCCGCGAGGTCAGCGACGAGATCGCCGAGTTGGAAGCGCGCGCGCAGGAACCCGGCTTCTGGGACAATGTCGAGCGGGCGCAGAAAATCCAGACCAGGGTCAAGCAGCTGCAGAAAAAGGTTGATCATTTCAATCATTTGATGCGGGATTATGAGGACTTGCTGGTTCTGAACGAACTGGGCGCCGAAGCCGAGGACGCTTCGATCGCCGAGGAGGTCGGCGCCGGTTTCCAGAAACTCAAGGCCGAATACGAGAAGTTGCGTCTGGAAACCCTGTTCACTGGCGAATATGACGACAGCAATGCCATTCTGACCCTGCACGCCGGCGCCGGCGGCACCGAGGCGCAGGACTGGAACGAAATGCTCTACCGGATGTACACCCGGTGGGCCGAGGCGCACGATTTCCAGGTCAAGCTTCTGGATATCCTGGACGGCGACGAGGCTGGCCTGAAGAGCGTATCCTTCATGGTGATCGGCGATAATGCCTACGGTTATCTGAAAAATGAAATGGGTGTCCACCGTCTGGTACGGATCTCGCCGTTCGACTCGTCCGGCCGTCGCCATACCTCCTTTGCATCGCTGGAAGTCATGCCCGAGCTTGACGACTCGATCAAGATCGACATTCGCTCCGAGGATCTGAAGGTCGACACCTACCGGTCATCCGGCGCCGGCGGCCAGCATGTCAACAAAACGGAATCGGCGATCCGGATCACCCATGTGCCAACCGGCGTGGTGGTTTCCTGCCAGACCGAGCGTTCCCAGGTCCAGAACCGCGAAACCGCGATGGGCATGCTGAAGGCCAAGCTGTTTGCCCTGGCCCGCGCTGCCCAGATGGACCGCATCGAAGACCTTAAGGGCAACCAGATGGAGATCGCCTGGGGCAGCCAGATCCGGTCCTATGTCTTCTGCCCGTACACCATGGTCAAAGACCACCGGACCGGCTATGAAGTTGTCGATGTCGACGGCGTAATGGACGGCGACCTGGACGGCTTCATCAATGCCAGCCTGTCCGGCATGAAAATCGAGAAATAACCATGAACGCCATGCTGACTGAACGCCAACAGGAATTGCTCAATCGCCTGGCTGCCGTGTTGCCGCAGGGACGGCTGGCAGTCGCCTTGTCCGGCGGCGTGGACAGCTCGGTGCTGGTCGCGGCCGCCGCCAGGATTCTGGGGCCGGACCGGGTTCTCGCCATTACCGTGGAAGCGCCGATGGTTCCGGCGTCCGACCACGCCGATGCGCGCAAAGCCGCCAGCCAGGCCGGTGTCCGCCAGTTGTTTATCCGGCTGCCGGATGACCTGCTCGCTGATCCGGCATTTCGGGAGAATCCGCCGGACCGCTGCTATTTCTGCAAAAAGATTATTTTTCAGGCCATTCGCCAAACATCCGCCCGGGAAGGTTTCAACCTGCTGGCGGACGGCACCAATGCCGACGACCTGCAGGAATATCGCCCCGGTCTGCAGGCGATCCGGGAACTGGGCGTGCTCAGCCCCTTTGCCGCCGCCGGCCTCCGCAAGGCCGAGGTTCGCGAACTGGCGGCCGCGCTTTGTCCGGACTGGACGGCCAAACCGGCCATGGCCTGCCTGGCGACGCGCATTCCGCACGGTACGCCGGTAACCTTGGCCGCGATGCGCCGGATCGACCGGGCAGAGCAGCTGCTGCGGGAAAATGGCTTCACCCAGGTGCGGGTCCGTGACCATCAGGGACTGGCCCGTCTGGAAATCGACCAGGACACACTGCTGCATGGCCTCGACGGCCGTACAATCCAACTCATGCGGACGATCCTGCATGATGCGGGTTTCCGGTTTGCCACCCTGGATTTGGATGGTTACAAGACCGGCAGCCTGCAGGAAACCGGGAAGGATGATCACGATCATGCTTAGTTCGGACAAGGATGAGATCCGCCGGCTTCTGGCGGCGGTTTCCCGCGGCGACGTCACGGCGGACGACGCCTTTGCCGCGCTGCAGCGCCTGGACCCGCTGAGCCAGGATCATTTCGAGGATTTGGGCTTTGCCCGCATCGACCACTCGCGGCGCCAGCGCAACGGTTTTGCGGAAGTGATCTTCTGCGAAGGCAAGACGCCGGAACAGGTCGGCCGGATCGCGACCAGCCTGTTGCAACATGAAAACAACCTGCTGGCAACCCGGGCGGAACGCCAGCATTTTGCCGCGATCCAGGCGGTTGCGCCAGACGCGGTCTTCCATGAACGGGGAAGGGTGATCCAGGTGATCCGCGAATCCCGTTCACCGGGCGGCCTGGTGGCCGTTGTGTCCGCCGGCACGGCCGACCAGCCGGTTTCCGAGGAGGCGGCCCTGACAGCGGAAACGCTGGGCATGGCTGTGGACCGCTTTTACGATGTCGGCGTGGCCGGGCTGCACCGCCTGCTGGATTGCCTGCCCAAAATCCGTCAGGCCGACGTCATTATCGTCGTGGCCGGCATGGAAGGCGCACTGGTCAGCGTCCTGGGCGGACTGGTTGATAAGCCGGTCCTGGCTGTGCCATCCGGGATTGGATACGGGGCCAACTTCCAGGGTTTGGCCACTTTGCTGGCCATGTTGAATTCCTGCGCCAGCGGTGTGGCTGTTCTGAACATCGGCAATGGTTTCGGCGCCGGTTTCATGGCCGCCACCATTTGCCGTCAGATCGAACTGGCCCGCATCAAGGGTCGGGAGGAAGCGAACCATGAGTAATCGACGAGTCTTGTATCTGGATTGTTTCTCCGGCATCAGCGGCGACATGTTCCTGGGCGCGCTGCTGGATATCGGCGCTTCGCCTGCGGCTGTCCGGCAGGGTCTGGCCCGGCTGCCGATCGGCCGCGAGTTTGATCTGCAGATCGAAAAGGGTCAGCGCCAGGGCATCAGCGGCACGGCGTTGACTGTCAAGCTTCTGGCGCACGACGAAAATTCTGTTTGTGCGCCTGGCCACGACCATGACCATGACCATGTCCATGATCATGACCACGATCATGACCACGACCATGGGCATGAGCATGAACACGGGCATGCCCACGAGCACAGCCATCACAGCACGACGGCAGGACGTAATTACCAGGACATCTGTGCCCTGATCGAACACAGCGATTTGCCGCCGACGGTTCGCGCGACCGCCCTGCGGATTTTCCGGACGATTGGCGAGGCGGAAGCGGCCGTGCATGGCGTTGCGCTGG
>JAEXPB010000322.1 GCA_023438965.1 Bacillota bacterium
CCGCTGACCCAGGGCCGCCTGTTTGCCGCGGACGCACCGGCCCGTCCGGCTGCCGATGCGCCAGCCCCAGCGCCTGAACCGGTCAGCCCGCCTGCGCCGGCGGCAACACCGGCACCAGCGCCGGAACCGGTCCAGCCGGTCCAGCTTGGCCAAGGCAGCCAGGGACAGGCAGTACTGGAATTGGAGCAGCGGCTGATCGAGCTGGGATATCATTATGCGACCGCCGATATCCATTATGACAGCCTGACAGCCCAGGCCGTCCAGACCTTCCAGGGCCGGGCCGGGCTCCCGTCGACCGGCATCGCCGACCAACAGACCCGCAACCGGCTGAACGCGATCACCGCGCCGCGTTCAGCCATCAGCTTCCGCTATGGCAGCCGCGGTGATGCCGTGTACCGGATCCAGGTCCGGCTCAATCAACTGGGTTATAACTGCGGCCGGCCGGACAGCAGCTTCGGCTCGCGGACCTCGGCCGCGGCCAAGGCTTTCCAGCGTTCCCGCGGCCTGACCGCCGACGGTATCGTCGGCAGCCGCACGGTCGCTGCGCTCTTTGCCGGTTCAACGCCGGCCGTCCCGACAGGACCGGCACCGGCCGGCAGAACCGTCACCGCTGTTCCGGCCGCCAGCAATGCAACTTATCGTTTCGGCAGCTCCGGCGAAGGCGTGCGTCAGTTGCAAACGCGCCTGACCCAGCTGGGATACAGCTGCGGTTCGCCGGACGGACGATATGGATCCCTGACAGTCGGTGCCGTGAAGGCATTCCAGCGCCGTTCCGGACTTCTGGCTGATGGGATCGCCGGCATCCGCACGCAAGCCGCCCTATATTCGGCTGCGGCTCCGCGTGCCAATTAGCGAGGGAAGAGATATGCGTGTCCGGGTCATCATTAATCCAACCGCCGGCCGGCAATTGCTGCAGCGCAATGCCGAACGGATCATCAACCGGCTTTTGGCTGAACGGACCATCAGCAAGGCGGATGTGATCCAGACTGCCGGCAAAGGTGACGCCTATACGGCGGCCCGCTATTTCAACCCCTGGGAGGCAGATTTGATCCTGGCGGTCGGCGGCGACGGAACCGTCAATGAAGTGGTCAACGGACTGATCGACGGCCAGCAGCAGACCCCGCTGGCCATCCTGCCGGCCGGTACGGTCAACGATTTCGCCTTCGCGATGAAAGTGCCGCGCAGCATCGAGGCCTATTGCGCCATGATCCGCAATTTCCGGACCACGCCGATCGATGCCGGCCGGGTCGGCTCATCCTGCTTCCTGAATGTCGCCGCCGGCGGCATGCTGACCGATGTTGCCTACAAGGTGCCTTCGGAAACCAAAACCGTGCTTGGCCAGATGGCCTATATCCTCAGCGGCGCGATCGACCTGCCGGTCCAGTTTTTCCGGTCGATCCCGATCTCGCTGCGTGCCGACGAGCAGACCATCGAAGACGACATCCTGCTGTTCATCGTGTCCAACACCCGCAGTGTCGGCGGCTTCCGCAACCTGGCGCCCCGGGCGTCGGTCAGCGACGGGCTGCTGGATGTCCTGGTCATTCGCAAGCAGGGCCTTTTCGATCTGCTGCCGCTGATGGTCCAGCTGGTCAGCGGCGATTATCAGAATAACAACCGGGTTAGCTACTTTCAGACCCGTCGGTTGGAAATCGCCGGCCGGGACCCTTATCCGGTCCCGTTGGATCTGGACGGGGAGATGGGCCCGAGCCTGCCGGCAACGATTGAAGTCGAACCGGCCGCCATCCGGCTGCTGGTACCTTGACAAGTCCAGGGCCTTGATTACAGCTGGGGCAGCAGACTGACCATTTCAATGGCCGCCACCGCGGCGTCATATCCTTTGTTGCCGGCTTTGGTGCCGGCCCGTTCGATGGCTTGCTCGATCGAGTCTGTCGTCAGCACACCGAAAATGACCGGGATGCCCGACGAAAGACCGATGCCGGCCACGCCTTTCGACACTTCCGCCGCTACGTAGTCAAAATGCGGCGTTGAGCCGCGGATGACGGCGCCGACGCAGATAATGGCATCGAATTTGCCGGAACGGGCCATTTTCTGGGCAGCCAGCGGGATTTCAAAAGCGCCGGGCACCCAGGCGACAGCGATGTCGGCTTCTGCCGCGCCGTGCCGGATCAGGCCGTCCAGGGCGCCGCCCACCAGCTTGCCGCTGATCAGTTCATTAAAGCGGCCGGCAACGATGCCGAACCGGTAGCCGCTGGCGATCAATTTTCCTTCCAGGGTTGTGACAGTCATTTCGATATCCTCCACAATTTATTGCTCAATCAACTTGACCGCTGCCGCGTCACTGTCCCGGACCGGATGCCGGTCCGGGCTCGCCATCCGGCAGCTCGTGGCCCATCTTGCGCTGCTTGGTGCGCAGATAGGCCGCATTGTCCGGATGCGGCGCCATGACGATCGGCACGCGCTCGACGACCTCCAGGCCATATCCGCGCAGGCCGACGACCTTCTTGGGATTGTTGGTCAGCAGGCGGATCCGACGGACCCCGAGATCCAGCAGGATCTGGGCGCCGATGCCATATTCGCGGAGGTCGGGGGCGAAACCCAGCAGCACGTTGGCTTCGACGGTGTCCTTGCCCTGATCCTGCAGCGCATAGGCGCGGATCTTGTTCACCAGGCCGATGCCGCGTCCTTCCTGGCGCATATACAGGAGGATGCCGCGCCCGGCTTGGGCGATCTGCCGCATGGCGGCGTCCAGCTGTTCGCCGCAGTCGCAGCGCAGGGAATGGAAAGCATCGCCGGTCAGGCACTCGGAGTGCACCCGGACCAGGACCGGCTCTTCCGGATTATCCAGCGTTCCCATGACCAACGCCACGTGATGCTCGCCATTAACCGCGTTTTCATAGGCATGGATGGTGAACTCGCCGTAAGCCGTTGGCAGCCTGGCCCGGGCCGCCGAGTTGACCAGCTTCTCCTGACCGCGCCGCCAGGCGATCAGGTCGGCCACGGAGATCAGCCGCAGGCCATGCCGGGCGCAGAACACCTCCAGCTGCGGCAGCCGGGCCATGGTTCCGTCGTCGTTCATGATTTCGCAGATCACGCCAGCCGGATAGAAACCGGCCAACCGGGCCAGGTCGACCGCCGCTTCGGTGTGGCCGGAACGCTGGAGCACGCCGCCGCGCCGGGCGATCAGCGGGAAGATGTGGCCGGGCCGGACGAAGTCCTGGCTGCCGGCGGCCGGATTGACCAGCTGCCGGACCGTTTCGGCCCGCTCGAATGCCGATATGCCCGTCCGGGCTGCCCGATGGTCGACGGTGACCGTGAAAGCGGTCCGCATGCTTTCGGCATTCTGGGTGACCATCGGCACCAGCTCCAGCTGGCGGGCCCGGTCCTCGGTCAGCGGCACGCAGATCATGCCGCGGCCGTACGTCGCCATGAAATTGATGCTTTCCGGCGTCACCGCGGCGGCCGCCATCAGCAGGTCGCCTTCATTTTCGCGGTCTTCATCGTCAACGACGACCACCATCTTGCCCGCGCGAAGATCAGTCAGGGCTTCTTCAATGGAATTCAACATGAATTTTCCTCCCTCAGGATCGTGCCGGCCGAACGGCCGCCAACCGATCAATCAAAACCTTGCTCGGCCAGCCAGGCCAACGTCAGGCGCGAATCGCCTGACTGGCGGTCCGGCGTTCCGCGACCAGATGCTGGCCGGCCGCCGGCTGACCCCGCTGCCGAACCCAGTTGGCTGGCCAGATGTTTGGCGATCGGGTCGCCTTCGACATTGACGATGTCACCGGGCTTCCGGCCGCCCAGCGTTGTCCGG
>JAEXPB010000454.1 GCA_023438965.1 Bacillota bacterium
CCTCCCGGTTGGCATGTTCGCGCAACCGGGCAAAAGCGGCATGGGTCAGCTCGATTTTCCCGCCCTGCCCGTCATCGATTGATCCGAGCAGGATATCCACATTATCCAGCATGGTATAGACATCGCCGATTCCCTCGGCAACCGGTCCGAAACTTGAAAGCAGCGCTTCTTCGGCCTCCGGCAGAATATGCGGCCGGATCCGGATCATATCCAGCAGGCTGTGCCGGTAGACAGCCAGCGGTTCGTACGCCGCCAGCCAGCGGTGAAGCAAGTCTTCCGGCATACCGGCGATTTCCGGCGTCAGAAAGGCGGTTGCCGCCGCGGCTTGATAATAGAGGCCCACCGCCCGGTCGGCCATGTCCTGGTAACGCGCGCAGGCATTGTCCTCATCCCGGCGCATCCGCGCGTAAGCCAGCAACTCCATCAATTCCAGATCGAGCCGGCTGGACTTCTCCAGGGCGGCATGCAGGGTTTCAGCCTGTTCCGCCAAGTGGCCGCGGCAGGCCAGCAAACTGTCCAGCAGCGCCGGCACGGCGGCAAACGCCGCTTCCCATTCGGTATCCGAGGAAAATATGTCTTCCAGCTTCCAACGATAGATTTCGGGGATTTCCGCCCGGCTTCGTCGGGGCGGTTGACTGTCGGTTTCCATAAATGCTCCTTTGCGATAATGGGGGCTAATTCGGCAGGCTCAGGCGATGAACGCCGTTTCGGGTGATGATGATCAATGTTTTGCTGTCGGTAAAGCCGACCCGGATCACTTCAGCGGCAGCTTCCTTATCCAGGATTACCGTGCCGGTCTGGCTGTCAGCGGCAATGATCCGGGTGCCGCAGCCCAGGGCGGCGCGGTTGCCGGCCACTGCCAGATTGGTGATGGTGTCGCCGGCCGGCAGGACTGTCTTGTCCTTCCCATCCGGCTGCAGCAGATGCAGTTTAAATTGGCCATCCTGTTCGTCCGAGGCCAGCACCAGCAAACCGGCCGGTACCGTGCGGACGGCCAGGATCTGGTGGAAGCTGCGTTGCCAGAGGATGGCCCCCTGGTCATAGGACAGGGCGGCGAGATTGGCCGCCCCGCCAAGGACCAGATGCTTCTGGCCGTCATAGGCAATCAGGGGATACAATTCGGTCAAGTCTGGCTTGAGCTGGCCCAATGGCTTGCCCTCCAGGCTGTAGCGCTTGATGATCGGCTGGGCCGTGGAGGCCGAGGTGTTGAGCAGGGCGACATCGAAACAACCGCCCTGGTCCGGAAACGAAACGGACAGGACATAGCCGGATTCCGGAAAATAGCAGTCAAAAAGCTTGGCACCGGTGTTTGGCGCCAGGAGGGTCACGACGCCGGTACTGTCACTCTGGTCCTGGACGATGGCCACATAGCCATCCGGACTGATGCTGGCGCCACTGATCCGGCCCGGCAGGGTGCCGGCATAGCAGGTTCCGGTGGCACTCAGCAGTACATAGGCGTGGCCGTCCCGGTCGGCTGCCAGAAACAACCCGCTGCCGCTGACCGCAAAGGGGGTTGAATAATCCAGGTCTACCGCGTACAGTTCATTGCCCTGAAGGTCCAGGAACGCTGCCCGGTTGCGGGTCAGTTTCATCACGCCGGCCCCAAAAGGATACAAAAACTGGGCTTCGGCCGCTTCGCAGCTAAAGCCGGCATCCGACAGGCCAGCCGGTTCACTGGTGGCTGTCGGCAGCTGCCAGGCCTCGTCATCCGGCAGACTGACAACCAGGACAACAGCGGCAGCCATCAGCAGGAAAGCCAGCGTGATCAGTATGATCAGGCTGGCTCTGCTTCGTCGGGCGGTTTTGGTTTGTCGGTGGTGGTCCATTTCAGTCTAGCTGATAACCCTTCTCGGTGTTGAAGATACCGTCAACTGCATGCTCAATGGCATAACTGAGTTTCTTGTAGGCAACAAGGATCCCCTCATCGTCTGTCTTCTTCGAGGTGAATGTATCCTCGCCGTCAACATAGAATCCGGCATATTCACCGTCAATGAAGACATAGTAATTATAATCGTCCCGCTTCACGAATTCAATCTTTTTTGTGTAGGCGGCAACTTTGTTCTCCGTGTCTTCCTTGATATGGAAGGTCAGGCTGGCGGTATGCGTGTTGACAGGCTTGGCTTCCGTGTCCAGGCCGGCGATCATGATGCCGATGATCTTCTGGTAGAAGCTGCTGTACAGACTGTCGTCATCTTCGCTGAAGATTTTGGCGTCTTTGCCGTCCAGTTTGAAGACAACGCCTTCATCTTCAGCCTTCTGATCCTTGGTCATGGCAATCTCGGTCGAGAACCTGGTCCCGAACAGATCCGCGTCGATCTGACTGACTGTCCAGATACTCTGCAGGCAGACAAAACGGTCCAGCATTTCGATCACTTTCATGTCAATCGTCGTGAAGGCGCTGGCGGCAATCGTGAAGACTGCCGGGATTGTGTCGCAGATTGCATAATAGTTGCTGCTGTCGGCTTTGGTGCCCAGTTTCAACAGGACGGTCTTGTCGGCGGATTGCAGCTTGAACGTGTATTGCGGCTTATCCAGGCCGTATTTGGCCAGGTCCTTCGGGTCCAGCTCGATAAATTTGTCGACCGCGGCAGCCGTTGCTTCCGTAACCATGGTGGTCAGGCTGTCCGAGCTGCCGGAACGCTTGATCGGCTTGGTGACCGTGAATTCCTGGTAGGAATTCTCATCGGTTTCTTCACCGATCAGCTTGATGTTCATATCGATCTCGGTGTTGTCGCGGGCCCGGTTGAAAACCAGGCCGGTCAGCTTTTTCTGCTCGATGCCGATCAACTGGTCCTTATTCAGCAAATCCAGCAGGCTGTATTTGACTTTTTCCGCGGATGTGCTGGCCACGGTGCAAACGCGGCCGGAACCCTGGAGCGTGACATAGTCATAATAGCCGGATACGATCTCTTTTCCGAACAGAATGACGTTCTTCTCGCCGGATGCCAGGGTGACCGTCAGGGTCGCCGCCGGCTTGTCCAGACCGTAGGAGGACAAATCGGTCACATTGCTGGCGATTTCACTGCTGGCATAAACCAGGGTCGCCAGGCTGACCACGTCGCTGATGGTGCTGGCGCTGAACGGATAGCCGGTTTTGCCCTTGACACTCCAGATCACCGACACTTTGCCGTCTTTGTCCTTGACTTGCTCCGGCAGCAGCGTAAACCCGCCGTTGGCGCTGCTGATGTCAATCTGGGCGATTTTGGTCTCCTCGGCTTCGAATACAGCCGGTACGGCAGCAGTCGTCGTCGCGGTGGTTTCCGTGCCGGTGCCCGGCATGACCAGGGAGCTGATCAGCCAGGTCAGCAGCAGCGCAACCAGGACGCCGCCGGAAATAATGATCATTCGCCATTGTTTCTTCATGCAAGTATGCCTCCGTGCCGGTCTTACAGATGCTTGCGCTTGCGGTAGACAAACAGTGCGGCAAGCAGCAGGGCGCCCGGCAGGATCAGCATGACGACGACCGCAGTGAAGACATTGACGCTGGTCGAGCCGGCGGTGATCGTATAGGATGTCGGTGTCTTCGCTTCGATGTACAGGTTGTCACCCTCCGAGGCGTTGGTCAGCCACTGGAGTCCATAATAGAACAAGTAGACATTGTATAGTTGCGAAGACGATTTCAAGATACTGTCGTTAAAGATGCTGCTGCTGCCGACCAGCATGATCTTGGCCGATTTGGTGACTGTCGTGCCATTGACAAAGCCGGAGTTCTCGGAAATCAAGCCGATGTTCTGGGTTCCGGCCGCCGAAGACTGGCTGGTATTGCCCTTGGTTTCGGCAATGCCCTTGTCCGTGGTGGTCAGGATCGGTTCGACCTTGATCCATTCCTTGGTGTTCTTCAGTTCATTCATGCCGCGGACATTGTCCACCAGGGTGAAGCCGTCGACTTCCTGGCTGGAAAGCGTGCTTTCCGGCGCAATGGCCCGGATGGTGTAGGGATCGTCGTTCAGGCGGTGGTCCTTGTCGCCTTCCCGAATCTTGTTGTTGCTGATCTCGAGGTTGTAATCCTGCAGCAGGATGTTCAGTTCCGGGAATTCGTTCTTGTCATAATCGGAAATGACCATCAAGCCGCCGCCGGCTTGCAGGTAAGCGGAGATCACCTTGCGTTCGCTGGTCGAGATATCCTTTTCCGGTGAAGCGATGACCAGGGTCGAGCAGTCGGCCGGGATCTTGTCGAGGCCGAAGGTGTCCAGTTTTTTAACCTCGTAGTTGTTGTTCTGCATGATGGTCACCAGCAGGCTGTAGTCGGTGGTGTAATCCATCTCGTTGTGGCCGGAGGTGAAATAGATGCACGGCGTGGTTTCCGACTGGACATACTTGATGGCGCCGGTGATGCTCTGCTCGGCGGTGACGCCCTTGAGGGAGGATTCATAAGTGGTTTGATCGTACTGGATATCGAAAATGTCGTTATAGGTCACGTTCTTGGCCTTCTTGGTCGCCGGGCAGTAGACGACGAAAGTGTCGGCCTGCGGATCAAGATAGCCCTGAGGGTCTACTTCGGTCAGGATGCCTGGCGTTTTGACCGGATCGACATACCGGACGGTGATCCGGTTGTTGCTCTTCTGGGCATACTCCTCCAGCATCGGCTGGATCGAGGTGTACTTGCTGTCGGCGTTCTTGTCGAACAGGCCGATGATCTGGACGTCCTTGGTCATGCTGCCGAGGATTTCCTTGCTGACATCGCCGATCGTATACTGGCCGCCGGTTGTCCAGTCCCATTTCAGGACGCTGCCCAGCAGTTTGTCGAAAACGATGTTGAAAACCAGGACGATGACGATAAACAGAATGGTCGATGTGATGGATATTGTCTTCAGGCTGCGGGCGCGTTTGTCGACCTTACGCCCGCTTTTGCCAGGTTTCCCCGGTTTCGCAACCTGAACCGCCGGCTTGGCATTCTGAACATCAGCGGCAGGGTTAACGGCCTGCTCCGGTTGATTCTTGTTGAATATGCTCATGTTACTCACCTCTGGCTCCAGCGCCGTTTTTCAATGATGCGGTTGGTCA
>JAEXPB010000490.1 GCA_023438965.1 Bacillota bacterium
TAATAGTATAGTTGCGTGCAACCCTCAATAATTGAGCCGACCGCGAAGGAGACAAACAGGATATTGAGCATCACCGCCGGGGAGTAATTCAGTACCAGCGAAACCAGCGCCGCGACAAAGCCAATACCCGCGACTATGAAACTGATTCGCATGGATTTCAGCTTGATCAGCTTGTCCATTTCATCTTCCACCATATCCAGCTCAAGCTTTTTCTCAATGGCCTTGTCATCGCATTTACCGGTCTGCACTTGTTCCTTCACAGCCATCGTTATGGAAATCAGGATGTGAAAGATGATTTGGATGACAATCGTCGCGACAACCCCGATGCCGATATACAACAGGATCGTCGTTGCCCAGAACTTCAGATCACCGGGGGCAGCCGCGCCCGACTGGATCTTGCTGTAGGCATAGATGCCATAGGCGGCCATCAGCATCATGCCCGTCACAATGGAAACAATCGTTCTCGTCACCTTGTATGACATGTCTTAACACCCCTTTACATTATGTACGATCTACAGTTCATATTGTAATATATGAAATACATAATGTCAAGTATATTTTACATTTAAATAGAAACACACCAAGTCATACCCAATCTATCATCGAAAGACAGGGGAAGCGTTTTCATTTAGCGCGCCATATAGCTTGTAATAATGCGCTTCGAAGCCTGTGCAACCGATAGCCAGCGGCTGTCTTTCAGGATTGGCCGGCCAGATAGTTGATAAATTGCTGCGCCCGGCGGCCGGAGATATTGCCGTGCCAAATGCCCCATTTGTTTGCTTTCTCCAGCAACTCCGCTTCCGAAATCTGAATCTCCGGATAGCGCTTGGCCAGTTCCTTGACAATTGCCAGATACTCCTGGGTGGAAGGCTTGAAAAACCGGATTGTTTCGCCGAATCGGTTAAACAGCGAGATTTTTTCTTCGGCCGTATCCGAATGATGAATATCATCTTCGCGCGCGGCCTCATTGCGATCGGTCCAGGTTTCCTTGACCAGATGCCGGCGGTTGGAGGTGGCATAGATCAGGGTGTTGTCCGGTGTTGGTTCCAATCCGCCTTCAATCACGGCCTTCAAATGCTTGAATTCAACTTCAAAATCATCAAAGGACAGATCATCCAGAAACAAAATAAACCGGTAGCGACGGTCCCGGATCAATGTGATCAGCGGGGACAGGTCCTCGAGCTGATGCTTGTACAATTCGATCACCCGCAGACCACGGTCTTGGTACATACTCTGAATGGCCCGGACACAAGTTGATTTACCGGTTCCACTGTCGCCATACAGCAGCAGGTTATTCGCCCTTTTCCCCTGGACAAACGCTTCCGTATTATCGACCAGCCGTTTTTTCTGCGCCTCATAACCGATCAAGTCATCCAGGCTGACTGCGGAGGAATTCGAAATGGGCACCAATTGCACGCCGTTTGGACTATTATTGATTCGGAAGACACTATTCAGGCTAAAACTGCCGACACCATATTGCCGGTAAAATGCTGTGACCAAGCCGAAGATCGCTTCTTCATCCCTGGCGTCGGCGAGTGTGGCGCTAAAGGCCGCGATTTTGCGGCTGATGGCCCGATGGCCTGCGTTGGGGGAAGCTTCAGCTGGCTGGTAATGGCTGATGATGGAAAAGCAATCGATTTGCAGTGCCGATTCCAGGACGCCAAAATCGTAATCGAACAGTTGCTTGAAAATCAGAAAATCCTTCTTGGCCAAGATAGCGGCACTGCTATTTTCCGGCCATGCTCTTTCGCAAGCCAGGCTAAACGGATTTTCATCAGTCACGAGCAAGTAAGCCAGATAATTATGCCACAAATTATCACCCAGCCCGTAAACCGCCGAAAATTCCAACAGCCAATGGATCTGCGCATATATATTATCAACCAGCGTCTCCCGATTGTATTCGCCGCTGGCCAATTGCCGGCAAATGTCTGACAGTTGGCGGAGAAAACTGTCCTGCCGGGTGTTGCGATAGATCAATAATCTCGTTGTCAATCTGTGCATAGGCTGATTCTCCTTTGACCATGAACGGGGTGTTTGGAAAAAGCATACATGGTTTCCGGATATACGTCAAATAATGGCCGCCGATCCAGGGCAAGATCATCAGGCAAAAATACGAAGTATCTTGTCCAAGTCATAACCGACCCTTCAAGAAATGCTCAGGCGACATTCATTGGCCGGTCACGTCCGGTCATTATCATGAAGGTAACAGCTTTGCTGCCAGAAAATGGCCGGTGATGAAATCGGTATCAGACTCCTGTCAGCTGAGCATTTGAATGATTGGAGTGTTTACCATGCATAAAATACGAAGCAAAATCATCAGCGTGATTACCGCAATCCTGCTGCTCAGCACAGCCGCCGCAGGTTGCGCCGAGACACAGGCCGTCAGCGGAACGGCGGCGACCAATCTCATTTCGGCCACGGCAGCCGTTCAGGTGGCCTATAGCGCCACAGCAGCCGCCACGGATACAGCCGAATTGTTCAGCGACCGGGATCTGGCGCAAACCGCCGACCTCACGGCAGCCACCTCGATTAAGCTGGTCAGCAACCAGGATGTGACCTTGAATCAGGAAGGAGTCTACGTTATAAGCGGCGAAGCCGAAAACGTGACGATAGTGGTCGAAGCAGCCGCGGAAGCCAAAGTCCAGATTGTCCTGAACGGCGTCAGCATCACCAATACCAATGCGCCGGCCATCTATGTCAAGACCGCGGCTAAAGTCTTCATCACCTCGACGGGCAGCCAGAACAAGCTGTCTGTAACGGGCAGCTATGTGGCGGATGGCGAGACCAACCTGGACGCCGTCATCTTTTCCAAAGCGGATTTGACGCTGAACGGCACCGGAACCTTGACTGTCGTGTCAAAATCCGGCAATGGCATTACTTCCAAGGATAAACTGAAAATCGCCGGCGGCGTTTATACGATCACGTCAGCCGCCGATGCGCTCGAAGCCCATGACGCCATCCTGGTCAATGGCGGCATTCTGACCATCGACGCGGGTAAAGACGCCTTGCAATGCGAAAATGATGTGGACGCCACATTGGGCTATATCCAGATCCTCAATGGCACCTTGACGATCACCGCTGCCGATGATGCCATCCGCGGTAACAGTTATGTGCAGATCGACGGCGGCACCATCAACATCCAGACCTGCGATGAAGGTATCGAGGCAACCTACATTGAGATCAATGGCGGCCAGATCACCCTGTATGCCAAGAATGACGGCATCAACGCCGCGCCCAAGGTCAGCGGCACCGTGGCGATCGTGGTCAACGGCGGCACGATCAATCTGACGATCGGCAGCGGCGATACGGACGGCTTCGATGCCAACGGCAATATCACCATCAACGGCGGCACCATCAATGTCCAAGCCACTTCCGCCTTTGACGCCGACGGCACGGCGGTGTTGAACAGCGGAACCGTAACGGTCAACGGCGTGCAGATCACGCAAATCACCCAAACAATGGGCGGCGGTGGTGCTGGCGGCGGCATGCGGCGCTAAGCAGGCTGGGCCGTGTTCTGCCAATACTCCGTCGGGGTGCAGCCGACGATTTTCTTGAAGATCTTGCTGAAATAGCAGGCGTTCTCATAACCCAGCCGATAGGAGATTTCGTAGATCTTCAATTCGCCGCGTCGGATCAGCTTCTGCGCTTCAGCAATTTTTATCTTGTTGACATACTCGGTGAACGGCATGCCGCTGAACTTGGGGAACAGTCCGCTCAAATAGCTGGCGCTGATCCCCAGATAATCGGCTACTTCGGTCAGCGAAAGCATTTTATACCGGTTGTCGGCAATATACTTTTTCGCCTTGGTAATCAGGGCGTGGGAGTTCTTGCTGCCGGCACTGGCGAGATAGGTCGTCAAAGCGCCGGTAAAAACATCGATACAGGCCAGAATGTCGGCGACCGTCTTCTGGCTGAGCAGGGTTTCCGCCAGCAGCTTCCGCCCGGTGGCGGTGATCTTGTATTCTTTCCAGCCGGGTCCCAGGTAATAATCCGATAAATGGGCAATCAAGCTGCAAAAGCTGTAAATATACTGTTTATCCGTATGCTGACTGCGGATGGCGCTTTGTGCGGCCGCCAGCAAGCGGCGGATTTCGCCGGCATCGGACAGCTGCAACGCCCGGATGAAGTCGGCGCTGATATCTTCGCCGAAGCTGCCGGCTACGATGTTTGCTTCGATCGGATACTCATCATTGAAAATAACCTGGCCAAAACCCTGGTAAAACAGGTCGCCAATGACCCGCCGCGCCTGGCTGTAGGCCTCCGGCAACTCAAGATAGCTGACGCAGGGCGAACTGACGCTGATCGAGGATTCCAGGTTGGCGTACTTCTTGACCATGTCGATAATCGTACGGCTCATCAACCCGATCTGCTGACGAATGGCCATCGGATCGGCAGCCGCCGGGTCAGGGCCGCAATTGGAAAAAACGATCAGATAGGTGCCAAAAGCCCATTTAAGAAAGACGCTGTCAAAAAACTCATTGGCAATCTCCGTCACAATCTTTTCCAGCACAAAATCCAGCAGCTGGATGTCCTGGTCTTCGCTGAAGATGCTTTCCACGGCGTTCATATTGGTTTCCAGAATCGCAACCTGCAGGCAGCGTTCACGCAAGGCCAGACCCAGATTCGCCAATCGGAAGTCCAGGTATTCGCGGTCGAAAATCAAATTGCCGATGACGTCTTTGAGGAAATCCTGCTGCGCGGCGATCCGGCTTTGCTGATCCATTTCCGGTCGGCCATTCCCCAGGGCGGCCGACTGGCTGCTGAGGATATCGGTTTTTACTTTGGCCAAAACCTCATCCAGGGACTCCCGATTGATGTTCAGTTTCAGCAGGTAGTCGCTGGCGCCGAGTTTCATCGCTTCACGGACCAGGTTGTAATCATCATAACTGCTGAGGACCAGTATTTTGATGCTGGGATCGAAAGCCCGGGCCTGCCGGATCAGTTCGATGCCATTCAGCTTGGGCATCATGATGTCCGTAATCAGCAGGTGCGGCCGGCAGGTCTGGACCAGGTTCAGTCCTTCTTCGCCGTTGCTGGCTTCCGCCACAATTTCGAAGCCATTCTCCGACCAGCTGGCCAAGGACTTGAGTCCGACCCGAACCAGGGTTTCGTCATCGACCAATATGACTTTCAGCGTTGCGGTTTCCATCATCTCAGCCTCACTGCAAATAAATGAAAGGTCGTCACTTCATTTGCGGAATCCGGATCGTCACCTTGGTATAGCGCTCCGGTTCGCTCTCCAGGCGGATCCCGTACTGCGGCCCATAAAGCAGCTTGATCCGGTCATCGATATTCATCAGCCCGACATTGCTATAGGTATTCTGCGCGTTGGCCTGACGGTTCAGTATCTGTTCGATCTTTTCCGGCGTCATGCCCACGCCCTGATCCAGGACCTCGATTACAATGTCCGCGTCCTCGGCGCGGACCGTAATGTCGATCAGGCCCATGCCGCGCTTACCCTCCAGGCCATGGATGATCGCATTCTCGACGATCGGCTGCAAGGTGAAGCGGGGGATCTTAAATTCGCCCAGTTCTTCGCCCACATGGTATTCGGCCATGATCAGGCCATTTTTCCGGATTTTCTGGATGTCGATATATTTGTCCAGCAAGTCCAGCTCCTCGCGGATCGTGATCAGATCGCGGTTGCCCTTGGAGGTCTCCTTGAGCAAAGCGCCCAAGGCGGTGGCGGTCTGGTAGATTCCTTCCGATTTCTGGATCATGGCCATCACCTTGATCGAATTGATCACGTTGTAGATGAAATGCGGATTGATCTGGCTCTGCAGGACTTTGAACTCCAGTTCGCGTTTCTTCTTCTCCTCGTCCATGACCTGCCGCATCAGCTGATTGATACTGACAGACATCCGATTGATGCCCTGGCCCAGCAAGCCGAATTCATCTTCGCCCTCGATATCCGGCCGGGGCGTGAAATTGCCGCCGGAGATGGCCTGGATCTGTTTGAGCAGGCGAACCAACGGCGTCGTCATCCGCTGCGACAGGAACACGGTGGTCAGGATACCGACGAGAATGGTCAGGCATAAGATCAGCAAAGCTATGTTAATCGCTGTTTGCCGCTGTTGGGTAATCGACCGGTAATCCAGCAGATGCACGATCTGCAGGCCGGAGTATACCGAGGTGGCGTAGACGGCCAGATGCTGCTTGGTCTGGAATAAGGCCGTCTGATGACCGTTCTGGCCCCGGATGGCCGCAAAAAGCGGATCCGGCGTCATATCCTGGCCCTGGTATTCCAGATAATTGCTATACAGGCAGCGCCCCTGGCGGTCGAGGACAAAAAAGCTGTCGCCGCTGGTCGTGTCGAAATCCTTCACCGTATCGCCGACGAGATCCGGCGAAAAAGTAAACAGCTGCCAGCCGATCTGCTTGCGCGTATCGGCGAAGATGATCGAGCGGGCGATCGGGATGTTGTAGTCCGAGGCGCGCATCTTCGACAGGTTCTTCTCGATGCCCGGCCACTGGAGGATAAAGGATTTGGCGCCTTCGGCAAACCAGGTCGCGCGATACAGCTCCGTCAGATCGATGTAATCGGTTTCGACGCCGACCGAGATTTTTACATTGTTATTGCCCTGGACAATGAACGCGGTCAGGTATTTCCCGATCGACGAGCTGGCCAGCTGGTTGTTGATGATCTTCAGCACATTGGATATATCATAATTGAAGTTATTGCCTGGAACGGTGTAATCCCGGATCAGCAGGGTGGCGATATCCCGGTTGATGTAAACCCAGTCGGAAAGCTCGGCCGTCAGGGCCATCCGCTGGTCGATGTTGCTCAGGATATAGCGGGTGTTGGTCTGGGCGTTTTCGATCGTGCGGTTGATCAGCAGCCGATTGGTATAGGAAGCATAATAGAGCACGATCAACAGCGAGAAGGCCGCCAGGACAATCGAAAAAGCAATAATTAATTTGCTTTTCAAGCTGTTAAGCTTGAATCGGTGATGCCGCCTGATCATCCGAAAGCCGCCTCCCTGGCCCCCATCATCGCCACTGATGGGGCCTGTCCTGCCTGTCTGCCGTGGATTGCCCGCCTGGGTGTATTCAATTTATAATATACTGGAAACCGGTGCAATAAACCATATGCGAAACGCCCGGCCGGCATTTGCCCTAAAATCTGTTCTAGAAATCGCAAAAAAAAGCTGTTCCGGCCGGCGGCTGACGGCCAGATTGCGGCACACCGGCAGGCGTCAGTCCAAATTCGTTATCGAAATCGAAATCTGGTTCATTAACATTCGATCAACCGGCTTATATACTCATAATTGCAGAAAGTAATCACGTGATTTACAAAAAGCCCATGCGAAAGGAGACTGGTGTGATTCGATTTATAGGAGAAGGTACCGGCCGGGTCGTGGTCATCAATTTGCGCCGCGGCGATCTGCTGCT
The DNA here is from genome assembly GCA_023438965.1 of Bacillota bacterium. Classification (GTDB taxonomy): domain Bacteria; phylum Bacillota; class Clostridia; order Saccharofermentanales; family UBA5734; genus UBA8949. Next base: position 7,393 of record JAEXPB010000490.1, read on the forward strand.
CGAGAGCATCGAGCGGGAACTCGCGGTACTGGGC
>JAEXPB010000017.1 GCA_023438965.1 Bacillota bacterium
ATTTGGAATGGTATGCCAAAGCATAGCGGCCGGCAAGCTGGCAGTTTCGCACATCCGGCCATAATCGACATATTTACTAGCCGTTAAAAATTGCCCATCATGAAATCATCCCCGAAAGGAGTGAAAGACATGATGGGCAACATGCTTTTAATGACGGCGATGAACCGTCAGCCAACCGATGTTACGGCAGCGGTACCGAAAATGTGGGTCGATGTTGCAGCGCGGATTATGGGTGTGCCGTATCTGGACGTCCTGCGCGATCCGGCCCTGGCCACCCGCACCATTGTTGCCGCCGCCCGGCGCATCGGCGCGGATGGCGCGCGGCTGCTGCTATTTCCGCAGCGGCGAATCGAAATGAATGGCGATAAGTATGAACATCGGGCTGCCGACGGACGGCTGATCGGCGAAATCGACTTCCTGGGCGGCTGGGGCACACGCCTGCAGGACAATCGGGATTTCTGCCTGGAAAATCCGGATCAAATCGCCCATTTTCAACTTTGGCACAGTTCGACGCCGTTGGTGCGCGATCTCGAGGACGTCCGCCGGATCTGCATACCGGATGCCGATTATTACGAAAAGGCCGGCTATGGGGCGACCGTCGCGACGGCGCTGGCTGAGGCCGGCGATGCGGTAGGCTGCATCGGCGATTGCAATTCGGGCACCTTGTCCTTCCAGGTCGCGCTGCGCGGCATGGACAATGCCCTGCTGGATCTGCTTGACGAACCGGAAATGACCGCGGCGATCATGGACAAGGGCATCGCCATGGCCCTGGAACGAGCCCGCTTTTTTGCCCGAAGGGGGGTGCGGATCCTGCGCTATAACGACTCGACGGCCAACATGTCGGTCATTTCGCCGGCTCTCTGGCGGGAATACATCCTGCCCCGGCTGCGCGAATTTTGCACGCAAGCTCACCGGCTGGCGCCGGATGTGCGGATCTATTGCCATATCTGCGGCAATATCCTGCCGATCGCAGCCGACCTGGCCGCGAGCGGACTGGACTGCATCGCGCCGCTGGACCCGCTGGGCGGCTTCACCGTCGGGCAAATCCGCTCGATCGTCGGCCAAGGCACTGTGCTGATGGGCGGCGTCAATACATTGTCCTTCCTGAACAGCAGCGAACAGGAGATCGCCGCCGAAGCCCGCCGCTGCATCCGCGAAGGCCGCCAGGGCGGCAGCTTCGTCCTGGGATCGGGCTGTGTCCTGCCCCGCCAGACGCGCCTGGAAAATCTGCAGGCCATGATCCGAACCGCTCATGAGCCAGAATCTTAACGATTACATTAGCCCGAACTGAATGGATGCCGGCAGTAAATCCGGCGTTCAGGCCACAAGGAGAATGAATATGGCAGACTACCGATTACGCAACTACATTCCGATCAGCGGCCCGGCCACCCGGGAACCGATCCAGGGCGACGAGCCGGACCTGCGGGTGTCGCTGGGATTTTGCCCCCGCTGGTACCATCGGCGCCTGGGGATCGATTTCGGCGAAAAATGGCATCGGGAGCCGGGCTACCGCTCCGCGACCCTGGTCCGCATGAAGACCGCCCTGCACGAGGCTTTCCCGGAACTGCCCCAATTCCGGCCGCGTCAGGTCGATGGCGCGGAATGGCGCTGTGCGACAATATCCGGCGTCTATGGCATTAAGTTCATCCCGATGCTTTATGGACTGGGTGTCCAGTACCGTGCCGACGATTGGCCGGACAACTGCCCGGGTGAATTCCTGAGCAAAGAGGCGCTGGCCCGGCTTGAACCATTCGAGGTGGCCGACTTGCCGCCGATGCGGGACCTGCTGCGGCAGATGGACGAAATCGAAGCGCATTACGGCCAGATCGAAGGCTACCTGAATTACCAGGGGATCCTGAATATCGCCCTCAAGCTGCGCGGCAACGACATTTTCCTGGACCTGTACGACGATCCGGATTTTGCCCATCATTTGTTCACCCATATCGCCGGCACGATCGCCCGCACCGCCCGGCTGGTCCAGCAGCGGCAGCGGCAGTCCGGTTTCGCGGCCGATCTGCTGTCGATGAGCAATTGCGTGATGAACATGGTGTCCCCGGAGATTTACCGGGAATTCGTCCTGCCGCATGAGCGGGCGCTTTCCGGGCAATTCGCCCGCTTCGGCATCCACACCTGCAACTGGAACGCCACGCCCTACCTGCACGCCCTGCGGGCGATCGACAAGATGGGGTATCTGGACATGGGGGCGATGTCGGACCTGCGCCAGGCTCGCGACTTGTTTCCGGATGCGCGAAGGGCGGTATTCTATTCGCCGGTCGACCTGGACCAGAAGACCCCGGCGGAAATCCTGGCCTGGCTGCGCCGGATCCGGGAAGACTATGCGCCCTGCGACATCGTCCTGGCCGATATCGCGGAAACCACCGAAGACTGGCGGGTGCGGCAGTTCCTGGATGCGGTCGCGGCGGCACTGGCGGAATAGGGAAAGACCCGGCCAGTCCCGGCCATGACAACCGACATATAGCCGTTACGGATACTCAATATGCCATTTTCCCCGGCATATGCCAAAAATTTTTGCACATCTGCCATAAAAATACCAATTTACAGCGCCTCGTTATTTGTGCATGATGAACATAACGCAGCCGGTTGACCGGCAGGAGGAGATCCGAAAATGGCCTCACCCGAGATGATAAAAAAGAAACCAGTGTGGAAGCAGCTGCTGCAATCCTGGCAGCTTTATGTGCTGCTGCTGCCCACGCTGGCTTATGTGGCGATCTTTGCTTATCGGCCGATGGTCGGGGTCGTCATGGCCTTCCAGGATTACAGCTTTGGCAACAGTATCCTGGGCAGCCCCTTTGTCGGCTTGAAGCACTTTGCGCGGCTGGTCAACCTGCCCGCTTTCCCGGAGATTATCCGAAATACCATCGTGATCAGCCTCTATAGCCTGATTGCCGGGTTCCCGATCCCGATCATCCTGGCCATGATGATGAACTCGCTGACGATTCTCCGTTACAAAAAAATCGTCCAGA
>JAEXPB010000036.1 GCA_023438965.1 Bacillota bacterium
GCCATTATGTCCAGCCCCTCGCCCGCTTTTTCCGCCGCGTCTTCCCTTTTGCGGCCATTTTGTTCCTCGCCTTCGAGGCTTATGCCATTTACCGCCAGATCGGACTGCTCGGATTGAAGACCAGCGAATATTTCTTCAGCCTGATCTGGATTTACGCTTTGCTTTCCGCGGTCTGCCTGATTGTCCTGCCGGTCCGGCGCAACAGCCTGACCGCCTGGGCAGCCATGCTGCTGATTGCCGCCGCAGTCCTGCCAATGACCGGTTATCAGGATCTGCCGGTCGCGGCCCAGACCAGCCGGCTGCGCCAGGTCCTGAGCAAGAACGACATGCTGGCGGACAACAAGATCCAGCTTGCACCGGCCAGCATTGCCGCCGAAGACAAAATGGCCATAACCGATGCCACTTATTTCCTGCTCGGATACCCGGCGGCGGTCAAGGCCGGCTGGTTCACAGCCTCAATCAGCCGCAGCCTGGATTTCCAGAAAGTCTATGGTTTTGACCCGGTGTATGCCACCGGCGAGACAACCCGTCCGACGGAGCAATATACAAACCTTTACCGGCCATCCGGCGTCCTGGATATTGCCGCCTACCAGTTCATAGGCTTCAAGGATCAAGGATCGAGCGACCAGATGACCACGATCACCGGCCAGACAGGGACCTATAAGGTTAGCCTGGCCGGAATAGGCTATAATGGCACGCCGAGGCTGGTGGTTACCTTGAACGGCGCCGCGTTCCTCGAGCAGGACCTGACGCCCTGGCTGGAGACGCTGAACCAGAAATATCATGGCGCGACCGGCAAGGAAAGCGGCAATGCCGCTTTTGAGGATATGTTGCTTAAATTGGATCATGACGGCCGCCAGCTGCTGGTTGTTTTTGAATCTGTCGAGATCAGCGAAAGCGGCAATCCGCAGGTCAAGACCTACTATCTGTCCATTAGCGGCGTTTTCCTGAAGGAAAACTGAACCGCACCTTGCGCTGGCTGTAGTGCCGGGACCTGACGATAACATTTAATTAACATCGAACAAAAATGAAAATATTTTCGTTTTTCCGGGCAAAACCTCTTGTCAGATCCCGCCGGACGCGCTAAGATGATGGAGCGTGCCGAACAGGCAGCTATTTCATCATTGGAAGGGGGTCGCAGCGTATGATCAAAAACAGAGACGAGGATGCTCGAGGTAACAATCAAGCAGGGAACAGAGGTTTTTTCATGGCCGCGGCCGGATACACCTTTCCGGATCTTGTTTGACGGGAGTCTCACGCCCGTGCGTAATCAAGAGTAACACCAGCTGCTCCACCATGAAAATCGGCTGAACCGGACCGTTGACCTCGTCAACGGCGGTTGCTGACCGCCATGCGGATATGCCCCGCCACTGCAGGTTCACCATGCTGTCTTCAGGACGAATCGCCGCGCCTGATGCAGAACCTGACCGGAAGCATCCCATCGCTGCTCAGCCGCCAGCACCTTCACGCACCTTAAGGAGGACATCATGAAAAATGCAACCATGCTGCTGCGGTTCGTCCGCGGCAGTCGGCTCACCTATTTTGGCGCGCTGCTCTCGGTATCGATCCATGTCGGGATCGCCGCCTTGGTGCCGATGGTCATTTCCACCACCCTGGACAGTATCATCGGTGACAAACCGCTCAACCTGCCGGCACCGGTCAGCAGCCTGATCAACCGGATCGGCGGCGTGGCATTCATCCGCGAACATCTCTGGATCATGCTGCTCGTTCTGGCCGGTCTCTGTGTCCTGCAGGGTACCTTCCATTTCCTGCGCGTCAAGCTGGCCTCGCTGACCGGCGAAAATTCCGCCAAGCGCATGCGCGACCGGATCTATCTGCATGTTCTGCGCCAGCCATTTGATTACCATGTCAAGGCCCAGACCGGCGACATCATCCAGCGTTGCACCTCGGACATCGAAACCGTACAGAACTTCGTCTCCAACCAGTCGATCGAAGCCGGTTCAATCATTGTCCAGGTGTTCACCGTCCTGGCGATCATGCTGTCGATCTGCGTGCCCTACACCTTGATCACCATCGTCCTGATCCCGGTCATCACGGTCCTGACCGTCCGCTTTTTCAAGTCCATGATGGTCATTTTCCTGGAAACGGACGAATCCGAAGGCCTGATGTCTTCGACCCTGCAGGAAAACCTGACCGGCGTCCGGGTCGTCAAAGCCTTCGCCGCCCAGTCCTTCGAAATGGACAAGTTTGACGGCGTCAACCGGCAATATCGCGACAACATCATGAAGATCGTCAAGCTGATGGCCAATTTCTGGTCGTCATCCGACTTCCTCTGCATGATCCAGTATGTCGCGGTCATCGTGGCCGGCAGCTGGTGGGTCGCCCAGGGAACGATCACCCTCGGCACCATGGTGGCGTTCATCTCCTACGCCGGCATGCTGATCTGGCCGATCCGCAGTCTGGGCCAGATGATGGGCTTCATGGGGCAAGCCTTCGTCGCGCTCAAGCGGATCCAGGAAATCCTGGACCAGAAAGAGGAGGATTACAGCTCCGGGCAACAAGATTTCCCGATCACCGGCGGCATCGAGTTCAGCCATGTCCGCTTCGGCTATTCGCCGGACAAGGCCCTGCTCGACGACCTCAGTTTCGAAGTCAAGCCGGGAACGACCACGGCCATCCTGGGCGCCACCGGTTCCGGCAAAAGCTCACTGGTCCATCTGCTGCTGCGGCTCTACGACTATCAGGGCGGTTCGATCCGCATCGACGGCGTTGAGCTCTCCGGCATCAGCCGCGACTGGATCCGCCACAACATCGGTTTTGTGCTCCAGGAACCGTTCCTGTTCTCGCGCAACCTGGAGGAGAATATCCGCATCGGCCAGCCAACGGCCAGTGACGACGAAATCCGGCAGGCCGCCCAGATGGCCTGTGTCGACGAGGCGATCCGCGATTTTGAAGAAGGATACGCCACCATGGTCGGCGAAAGGGGCGTCACCCTTTCCGGCGGCCAGCGCCAGCGGGTCGCTATCGCCCGAACCATCCTGCGCGACGCGCCCATCCTGGTCTTCGATGACGCGCTAGCGGCTGGCGACACCGAAACCGACGCCGCCATCCGGGCCGCCCTGCGGCAGCGCCGCCGGCATGCCACCACACTGATCATTTCCCACCGCATCACCACCCTGGCCGAGGCGGACCAGATCCTGGTCCTGGACAATGGCAAGATCGTCCAGAAAGGCACTCATGCGGACCTGATCCGGGAGGACGGCCATTATCGGCGGATCTGGGAGATCCAGAGCAGCACCGAGGAAACCGCCTGATCCGTCCGCCCCGGCAAGAAGGAAGGAATCACCATGCATTTTGAGGAACAAGAATACAGTAAAAGAATCGACCTGAAGGTCTGGCGGCGACTGATCGTCTTCGCCCGGCCCTACCGGCGTATCCTGCTGACCCTGATCGCCCAGATGGTCGGCATCGGCCTGCTCGATGCGACCATACCGCTCTTCAGCCGCTACGCCATCAACAACATCGCCCTGGCCGGACACTTTGAACGCCTGCTGCCCTTCTCCCTGCTGGCCGTATTGGTCATCACCCTGCAGGCCCTGAATGTCCGCCTGATGATCCGCAACAGCGGCAAAGTCGAATGCCATGTCCCCTATGACATCCGCAAAACAGCCTTTGCCCGGCTGCAGACCATGCCGCTGGCCTATTATGACAACACGCCGGTCGGCTGGCTGCTGGCCCGGCTCACTTCCGACTGCCGCCGGTTGGGCAATACCCTTTCCTGGAATATTGTCGACTTGTTTTGGTCGCTGGCCGTCATGGCGCTGACCGCCATCTTCATGCTGTTCATGAACGTCCGGCTGGCCTTGCTGGTCCTGGTTACCGTGCCCGTACTGGTTCTGGTCAGCATCCTGTTCCAGCGCAAGATCATTTTCAACTACCGGAAAGTCCGCAAGTTCAACTCCCATGTCACCGCTGGCTTTAACGAGGGCATCACGGGCGCTAAAACCATCAAGTCCCTCTCGGTCGAAGTGCCGATGCAGCATGAATTCCAGTCCACCACCGGTGAAATGCGCGACTTTGCCGTCCGGGCCGCCACGATTTCCGCCTTGTACACGCCGGTGGTCCTGCTGCTGGGATCAATCGCCTCGGGGCTGGTGCTCTGGCGCGGCGGCGTCAATGTGAACACCGGCCGGGCTGGTTCGATCGATTACGGCACGCTGGTCGCTTTCATCTCTTATGCCGTGCAGTTCTTTGATCCGGTCAAGCAGTTTGCCCGCGTTTTCACGGAGCTCAATTATGCTCAGGCTTCCGCCGAGCGGGTGATGGCAATTGTCGACATGCAGTCCGAGATCCGGGACAGCGCATCAGTCGAAGACCAGTTT
>JAEXPB010000056.1 GCA_023438965.1 Bacillota bacterium
GACTGCAGCACAGCTTTGCGATACCGCCGACAGTCTGGGCAGCCTGGATCCCGGCAAGACGGCCGACCTTGTCCTGTTCAGCGGGCATCCGCTGGATTTTCGCAGCCGGGCGCTGCTGGTGTTCAGCCGGGGCTGTCTGGTCAGCCCGGCGGCTGCCGGTGGCCAGAAACCGACAGCGGACGGTCCGCGCTGATGGTTCCGGAGGTGATCGCCTGGGATCCCGACCGGCCCGACCGGCTGGTGCTGGGCAGCGGCAGCCCGGAAGCGACTGCCGCTCTGGGTGCATTGCTGGCCGGCCTGCTTCGGGCTAATGATGTACTGAGCCTGGACGGCGGCTTGGGCGCGGGCAAGACCGCACTAACCCGGGGCATCGCCGCCGGGCTGCGCTGCCAGGGCCAGGTGTCCAGCCCCACATTCATCTTGCTGATCGAACATCCGCCCGGCGCAGGCGGCCTGGCGCTCTATCATTTCGATGTCTATCGGCTGACCGGCGCCGATGAATTCTGCGAAGCCGGCCTGGATGAATATCTGGAAACCGGCGGTGTCTGCGTGGTGGAGTGGGGCGGCCTGCTCGCTGGCCTGCTGCCACCCCGGACGCTGTCGATCCGCCTCTATCCGACCGATCCGGAACTGCCGGACCGGCGGCGGATCGAACTGGACTGGCCAGGTGATCCCGGCCGGTTGACCGAGCTGGTTCGGCTCCTGGCAATGAACGGGGAGGAATGACCGATGCTGATTCTGGCCTGCGATACATCCGGCCCGGCGCTGAGCGCCGCCGTCTGGCGTGATGGCGCGCTGCTGGCTGAAACAACCCAGAAGACCGCCCGGCCGCATTCGACGGCCTTGCTGCCGGTACTGGCCGATCTGCTGCGCCAAGGCGGCATCGCGATTCCGGCGGTGGACGCTTATGCCTGCACCATCGGCCCCGGCTCCTTTACCGGCATCCGAATCGCCGTCAGCACGGTCAAGGCGATGGCTTATGCAGCCGGCAAGCCGGCGATCGGCGTATCCACGCTGGAAGCCATGGCCTGGCCGTATGCCCGCTGCCGCGGCCAGATAGTCTGTCCGATTCTGGACGCCCGCAACCGGCGTCTGTTCGCCGCCGCCTGGCTGGATGGCCGGGAAGTGGTGCCGGAAGCCAACTGGCTGACAGCGGACTATCGGAACGCCCTGCAGGTTCTGGCCCAAAACCAGGCTGCCGGCGGAGCGGCCCCCGCATTCCTGGTGACCGGCTTTTGCCCGTCCGATCTGGCTTCGGACACTGCCGAACCCGGCTGGACGACCAGCTGCGCGCCGGCCTGCGCCGGTCTGCCGCGAGCAGCGGCGGTCGCCGAAATTGCTGAAATCCGGCTGTCCGCAGGTGATACCGGTTCGCCGCAGCAGCTGATGCCGCGCTATTTGTCGCTCTCCCAAGCCGAACGGCGACTGGCCGCCGACCATGACTGAGGCGCCGGATGGATGGTCCATCCGCCTCGCCAGACCGTCTGATCTGGCTGAGCTGGTCCGTCTGGAACAAACCTGTTTCAGCCTGCCCTGGAGCGAGGACTCGCTGCGCCGGGAACTGACCGCCAATCCTTCAGCCCGCATCTGGGTTGTGGAAACTCCCGCCAGCCGCCTCGCCGGTTATGCCGCGCTCTGGGTCGTCCTGGAAGAAGGCCAGATCAACAATATTGCGGTGGATCCGGCTTGGCGGCGGCAGGGAATCGGCCGGCTGCTTTTGCAAACCATGAGCGAGGCTGCCCGGAAGGAAGGCTTGACGGTTCTTTTTCTGGAAGTACGGACCGGCAATCTGCCTGCCCGTCGCCTTTACGAGTCCCTGGGTTTCCGGGCCGTCGGCCTGCGCAAAGGCTATTACCCGGATAACGGTGAAGATGCAATCATTATGCTTAAAAATTTGATTTGAAAGCACGTGCGAATTGTGCAAAACGACAACGACGCCTGCCGATTTACTGTCATATTGACAAAATGCGCCGGGTAATCCTATACTTGTACTATTAGTCCTGCACTGCTTCCGGCGATTGACGGGACTGCCCTAAGGTCTGTTGTTTATCTGGGGGAGGATGAATAATGGTTACAAAAACTGTTCAATTCAATTGTGATGAAGCACTGCACATGAAAGCGGTGGCTGTGCTCATCCAAAAAGCATCGACATTCCGATCCAGTCTATGGCTTTCCAAGGGCGATCGCCGGGCCAACGCCAAAAGTCTGCTTGGCGTGATGTCCCTCGGGATCGAGAACAACATGGAATTGATGATTTCTGCCGAGGGCAGCGATGAGAGCGAAGCCCTGGATGCAATCGCCGGATACCTGGCTCATCCGGAATTCTGACAATTGCGGCCAAACAGCCATGACCGCCGCCAATAACCAGTTTGACGCAAGGCTTGACCTTGTACCGCAGAACCCGGGCGTTTACTTGATGAAAGATGCCGCGGGTTCTGTCATATATGTCGGTAAGGCCATCAACCTGCGCAACCGGCTGCGCAGCTATTTTACGGCCAATCCGCAGGGGACGCCGAAAGTCCTGGCCATGATTGCCCGGATTGCCGATTTTTCGACGATCATCTGCAGCAACGAGCTGGAAGCCCTGGTCCTCGAATCCACCTTGATCAAGAAGCACAAGCCGCAATACAACATCCTGCTGCGCGACGACCGTGATTACCCCTATCTGCGGGTGACCTTGCAGGAGACCTACCCACGTCTGCTCAAGGCTTTCCGGATCGGGGACGACCGTCAGCTGGGCGCCCGTTATTACGGCCCGTATCTGGCCGGCGATGTCTATCGGGCCCTGCAGGCCTTACAGGCCATTTTTCCGTTGAAAAGCTGCCGCCGTGTCCTGCCGAGGGACATCGGCAAGGAACGCCCCTGTTTGAATTACCACATCGGCCGTTGTATCGGCCCCTGCAAGGGCGATGTGCCCAACGCCAGCTACCGGCAGGTCATGGAGAATATTTGCCGGTTTCTGGAAGGCCGATATGACGGGCTTCTCGACGACTTGAAAGCTGAGATGAACCGTGCTTCCGGCGAACTTCGTTTTGAGGAGGCCGCTTTGCTGCGCGATCGGATCCAGGCGCTGGAAAAGCTGATGGGACACCAGAAGGCGGTCAGCAGCAAAACGGAGGACAAGGATGTCATTGGCATCGCCCGGAATGGCAGCGAAATCTGCCTGCAGAAGCTGGAAATCCGCCAGGGGCGCCTCGTTGCCTCGGCTGCGTTTTTCTGGCCGGAAAGCGACCTGCCGGACGCCGATGCCCTTGCGGCTTTCATCCTGCAGCACTATCCCGACACCGCCCTGGTCCCGCCGACCGTCCTGGTTCCGGCTGAACCGGCGGAGACGGCCAATTTGTCTGCTTTTCTGCGGCAGCTGCGCGGCGGTCGCTGCAATCTGCAAAACCCGCAGCGGGGACCAGGCCGTGAATTGCTGGACATGGCCCGCACCAACGCTGATGAGTCACTGCGCCGGCATACCCTGCTTGGCGGCAGCGGCCAGACCGCCCAGCAGGAAGCGATCCGCCTGCTGGCGGCTTTGGCCTGTCAGGATCGGCCGTTGCACCGCATTGAAGCTTATGATATCTCCAATACCGGCAGTCAGGACCGGGCCGCCAGCCTGGTCGTCTTCCAGGACGGCAAGCCGCTGCGACAGCAATACCGGCAGTTCCGGCTTGAAGCTCTCGAAATGCCGGACGATTACGCCGCGATGCGCGAAACTTTGCGTCGCCGCCTGCGCCACCTTGACGAGCAGGAATTCGGCAGCCGGCCAGACCTGATCCTGGTCGACGGCGGTCGCGGTCACGTCGCCGCCATCCTGGAAGTCTTGCAGGAAATGGAGCTTGATCTGCCGGTTGCCGGCATGGTCAAGGATGAGCGGCATCGGACACGAGGCCTGGCCTTGCCGGATGGTTCAATCGTCGAACTGCAGCCGGCGCGGGCGGGCGCCGGCAACGGCAGCCCGGACGACACGGCCGGCTTGCTGCTGGCCGATCCGGCGCTGGAAGCCGACGACCGGTTGCTTGCGCAGCGTCAACTGCTGCTGCTCCGGCTGCTGACGGCTATCCAGGACGAAGCGCACCGCTTTGCCGGCCAATATCGCAGCAAGCTGAGCCAGAAGCGGCATACCCGCTTCACGCTGGAAGGGATACCCGGAATTGGCCCGAGCCGAAGACGGCTGCTGCTAGCCCGGTTCCAGACCATCAAGGGCGTCAGCGAGGCCAGCCTGGAGGATTTGCAGGCTTTGGCCGGATTGGGCCAGAC
>JAEXPB010000095.1 GCA_023438965.1 Bacillota bacterium
TTGCGTCTCGGCAGACTCGGTGAGCAAACTGTTTTAACATCGGAGAGAGCTTTCCAGCATATTCGTTTTTTGGACGTTGTGGCGGTTGATAGAACACAATATTATCCCCAGTTCATTGCCCGCGATCTGGAAGCCCGCGTAATGTATCGGGAAGTAATCAAGAATGGTCATTCTTATCGGGATGATATCTTTATGCTGGATATTCTGAGAGAGGAGATGGAAAATAATGATCCGCGCCTACAGCGAATTCTATCTGTCTGATGCGAAAAACCACTGGGCAGAAATGCTGGATTATGCGGTCAATGACTGCCGGATCAATCCGGATTGGTTTAGCCAATTATTTATCCAAACCGGGTTCGCTGATCATTTTGAAAAAGGAAATCCTGGTGTTGTGGCTGGAAAGTCCGGTATCGAAATTGTCAGCGAGATACTCCGGCAAACCAATAGCATGGACAACATCGTCAGTCCAACATTTTCTGACGAACGTTCACCCGAGTATTGGGCAGGATGGGCTTTGGCAGAATACCAATGGTATACCGCGCGAAGGTATAAGGACATATTTGTACGCCTTCCCTTATCCCAGATTATCGGCATGTATCCTGTTTATCATCAGATGGATATTCGTCAGTTTATAGATACGGTGGAGAAAATATTCTCTACTGCACCGATGGAGACCAAACTCAAACAGATTCGCGAGAGCCGGGAACTGTCGCAAACCGAACTGGCTGCACTTTCTGGCGTGAAACTCCGTTCCATTCAAATGTATGAACAGCGCGTCAACAATATTGATAAAGCCCAGGTTCAAACTCTGTATAAGCTGTCGCGTGTACTCGGCTGCACGGTTGAGGACCTGTTGGAGCAGCCAATGGCGGACTAGACGAAAAAGAGGCTGGTCAAATCGTTAACAAAGTTCCCCAAACAAGACATCCATGATGATATCATATCTTGATCCGATTTTAGACACTAAAGCAATATCATGTAGCAGCGCACCCAATTCAACAATTTCTTTATCTGCGTTATATTTGTCAGCTAAATAGAGTGCTTCTTTTACAACATGTTTAATATGCTGTTCCCAAAAATTAAAATGATCTGGTGCATTGTCGGAATATTCCTGGTTAATAATCATCAGTTCGTTTTTAGTAGATTGAATGATGCTCATTTAGGGGACCTCCGATCTATTCTTTAGGTTAATATTACTGCGTATGGTCATCCTGATTTTAATTAATTATATCACACTATGTCGTGGCAAGTTATAAAACAATTCTTTCGAAAATGCCCCGTATATCGTATAGCTATCAGCTCAACAACGGAATCACATCTGCCCAGTCCATCCCAGTCCGATCTAATTTCTGTATAATTGAATAAGATCAATCTTTCAAGCAGCGCGGCAATCTGATGGAGAAACTAGTCAGCAAACGAGCCTGAATGCAGGCGGTTGAGAGATGGTGAAGTGTAGTGGATTGGAATAAGGAAATTTATGAGGGAAGCCTGACCAGTCGCTGTTGGACGTACACACCAATGGATGAAGGATGGGACCATTGCGTCTTCATCCGGACGGAAACGGAGATGCGTGCGCTGGCAGCCATGGAGCAGGCCATTGACCCCATGCCTGCCTGGGCGCGCGAAATTGCCGAAGGAGCCATCAGTTTCCCGCCTTTTTGTCCGCATTGGTCCTTTCCCAAACCTTATCTGGAGATTGTGGCTGCCATCGGGCATGAGCAGCCGCCGGCATTCCTCCATGGGTGCTATACCGCAAGCCGGTCCAGAAAGGATTTGCTGCAGGATTATCTCCGTTGTCTTGACGCCTGGCTGTCCGGATGTACGGCCAGTCAGGCTGCCCAATCGATCCGCGCCGGTGCGGTTGGACACCCGGTATGGCCGCAGGTTTGCGACTCCCTCTGGTCGGTGCTGGGCAGCCATACGGCAGTCAAAGATCTGCTGATCGCCAGGATCCTGCATCGACAGCGCTGGTGGCTGCAATCACTGATCTGGGATGATGATGCCGGCGATGTTTACTGCCAGGACCAGTATCTAGGCGATCGAACCGTTGCGGATAGCCAGTCCTGCCATTACGGCCATGCCGGATTCAACGATCCCTATTGTGCGGAATTGCGAATTCCCTTGGTCGTCAACCTGGAAAAACATCTGGCTGCGGTTTGCCCGGACTGGCGCGAATTCAAAAAGCTGATTCGTGAATCCTGGCTGTGCGCGCCCAAAGCCTTCCGCTTCCTGGAAAGACTGCTTTGGTATGTTGGCCGCGAAAAGGTCCGGCTGGAAATGCCGGCCGGCCAACCGGCCTTGGATGAGAAGATCCCTGATTATCTGCAATGCCAGGGGACCTATCCCGATACAACGGAGATCAGAAGCTGGTTGAATCAATTCGAAAATGACCTGCGAACATGGTTGCTGACCGATCAGCCGCAGAAGGATACCGGTCTCGGTGTTCATCAGCTGCTCGGTGCTCATTCGCCTGTAAAGCTCTGGCTGGTAAGCCTGTTCCTGCTCAAGATGCGGGCTCTCAACCCCTGTGGTGCCATGATGCCGCTGGATATGTAAAAACCGTCAGAAGTCTGCCGAATTGGCCAGCTCTCACATGCCACTTTGTGGCATGCTGCGCCGGTTCGAAGAAAAAGCAGCCTTGCGGCTGCTTTTTCTTCGTTGTTGGTGGGAGGAGGTGGATTCGAACCACCGAAGTCGGTGACAACAGATTTACAGTCTGCCCCCTTTGGCCGCTCGGGAATCCTCCCATGTTTATTGAATTGTTTGCCCCAAAAGGCTTTTGGTGGGCCTTCAGGGACTTGAACCCCGGACCGACCGGTTATGAGCCGGCTGCTCTGACCAACTGAGCTAAAGGCCCATTTCTGTCGATCGAGTCGTGCGGACCGGAGCGACGAAGCAAATTATAATGAATGAACAGTCTCATTGTCAAGTGCTTTTTGAAAATTGCCTAAGTCTGGCTAAGTCTGTTACAATTATCATTAGCGAACCAAGACGCATCCGAGCGAATTTCCATCAAGGGGGAACCTGTCCATGCCCAACGAAAAGAGAGTCCTGATCATCGGCGCCGGTCTGGCCGGCGCGACGGCCGCCCGCATCCTGGCCGAACGCGGCTGCCAGGTCGACGTGATCGAGCAGCGCGAACAGGTCGGCGGCAATTGCTACGATGAACCAACACCAGCCGGCATCACGGTTCATCGCTACGGGCCGCATATTTTCCACACCAACAACCGCGACGTCTGGTTGTTCTGCAACCGGTTCAGCCCTTTCCGCTTTTTCCAGCACCGGGTGCTCTCCTATGTCGATGGCCAGATGATTCCTTTCCCGATCAACCGCGACACGATTTGCCAGCTGTTCGGCCTGCAGCTGGATATCCACGGCGTGGCCGGATTTCTGGAGGCGGAGGTCGCCCGGTCATCATTCAACAATCCGCCACAGAATTTCCGGGACGTAGTCGTCAGCCAGGTCGGTGAATTCCTGTATGAGAAATTTTTCCACCATTATACGGTCAAGCAATGGCAGACCGACCCGCGTGAGCTGTCGGCCGAGATCGCCGGCCGCATCCCGGTCCGCCAGAACCGCGACGACCGCTATTTCACCGACAAGTACCAGGGGCTGCCGATCCATGGCTACACCCCGATGATCCAGAATATGCTCGATCATCCGCAAATCAGCCTGCGGCTGGCGACCGACTACTTCGCCGACCGGGCCGCCTGGGACCGGGACGGTTACGACCTGACCGTCTATACCGGCCAGCTGGACGCTTATTTTAATTACGCTTACGGCCATCTGCTATACCGGTCGGTGCACTTTGATTTCCAGACCCTGCCGGTCTGGCAATACCAGCCGGCCGCCGTGGTCAATTACCCGAATGATTATGACTTCACCCGGATAACCGAATTCAAGCACATGACCGGCGAGACGGCCGATTCGACGGTTATCTGCTGCGAATACCCGGCCGCGGACGGCGTGCCGTCCTATGTGGTCCTGAATCCGGAGAACATCGGCAAGCGCCAGGCCTACCAGGACCATGTCAACGACCTGGAAGCGGCGGGCACGCATCTCTTCGTCGGCCGGCTGGCCGAATACCGCTACTACAACATGGACCAGGTCATCGCCTCGGTCATGCAGAAATTGGCCGACTAGAAATAGGCAACTGATCGGGAAAATATCTAAAAGGAGGATAGGACGTAGTCGTCGACTATATCCGGTAAGGTATAGATGCAAATAGCCAGAAGAGATACAGTTTACAAGGAGCATAGCCGATTCAACCGACCGGGAATCCGTGTCCTGCCCGGCGAAGTGTTTATGGCTGAAACGGAGTTATGTTCAGGGAACTGGCTGCATGCCATTGAGGATACTTATTGCCAAGAAAAATCAGATGGGCCCAATCCAACGGTATGCATGGAAATTGCCGGCGCCAAGCCAGGTGATATTCTTGCCGTTAAAATTATTAAAATCGAAGTGGATGAACTGGGATATACAGGTTTCAGTGCCGGAGACAATAAATTGGCCGGTTTAATTTATCCTAAGCCATGGGGTACGAATACGAAGACACTCCTCATTCGGAATGGCCTGATAGAGTGGAGCTGCAAATTGAAGCTGCCGGTAAAGCCGATGATTGGCACGTTAGGCACCGCACCGGAATTTGAGGCCATTCAAAATTCATATGGCGGCCGGCACGGCGGCAATATGGATGTACCTGAAGTTACCGCCGGCAGCACCGTATACC
>JAEXPB010000076.1 GCA_023438965.1 Bacillota bacterium
ATCCGGCCGGCGATGGGCAAATCCGCTAAAATGCATGAAACATATCCGCTAAACCAATATTTGATAAACTGCTGCGCTGATGGCAGGTATCTTCTCGGCTCTTCTTGACAGGTCTAATTCTGCCGGAAGCCGGCTGTTGACTGCACTAAATCAATCGTTGCCGAAACGTGCGAAAGACAGGGAATGAAACTACGCCAGGGCATCATGTGAAGTACGGAAAATTATCGTGAAGGGTATCCTTAACCCGCCATTCTGTAGGATAATATAGAGGATGAAAATGCTGCGGCACGATGGCGAAAGGGGTAAAATCATGTACGGTTTTGAGTATCCTGCTGATCTGAATGTCGGGAGAGTCTGCCTGGAGTTAAGCCTGAAGCCCTTCAAGAGCCTGGGACAGAAGGAAATCGAAAAGGTCTGCGGCGAACTTTTCGACCAATGGCGTGAGCTTTTATTAAAAGCTTCCGGCTGTTCGGTCCTGCTTTGGACAGCCGACGGCAGTGAAATTCTGGATTACAGCGGCAATCTGACAGATGAAATCGAGTGGGCCCGTTATCTGGGTCTGGCCAATCCGCCCCAGGTTCCGCACAGCTGGGATCCGCAACGGAAAGGCCTGCATTCGGCGCCAAGGTACTACATGGATAATCCAGCGCGGATCACCTATGCCGATTTGCAGCGGATCATCACAACCCTGAAGCAAATAGGCAAGCAGGTAACCGGATTGAACATCATGGTCGGCGAAACCTTTGATCCCGGTCCGGAGTTTGCGCGTTCCGACTTTAAATACAGCCGGCATACCGAGATTGTGAAAGGCGCCATGGAAGGGGAAAACGGCGCCAAGAGCTGGGTCCATTGCACTTCGATTCTCAAGGGCGATAACCGGCGATATGCCGCTTATCCGGCTGGCATTCCGGACGGACTGCCGATCGGGACCTTCCTGGGGCGACAGTTTCAAGCGCTGGCACGCGATGTCGGTTTTGACTATCTTTGGTTTTCCAATGGCTTTGGTTTTTCCAGGGATTCCTGGAGCTGGACCGGCGAGTGCTTTGATGGTCAGACCTTTTTTGCGGGCGCCGGGCAGCGGGTAAAAAAGCAAATTATCGAGTTCTGGCAGAATTTCACGGAAGCCTGCCCTGGTATGCGCATCGAAACCAGAGGCAGCAATCTGTCGACGGGAATGGACATTGCAGCCCATGGCTCACCGCTCGCTGAAATATATCAATATATACCCGTCGCGCCGCCTAATTCCCCGTGGGCGGCACTCGACGCCCAATTCGGACTGGAATTGACCGGCTATATGTCACATATTGCCGAGGTGCCTGAAGACGGCTTCCTTTACCGTTTCTATACCCATGATCCCTGGTGGATCAACAGCCCCTGGTTTGACCGGTACAACCGGCAGCCGCATGATATTTACCTGCCGCTATCCCTGGCCCGGCTGGATCATAACCTGAAAGTGATGCAACCTTATGGCATCAGCTTCCTGACCGCCGATGATTCATTTGGCAACCTTCCCCGCCGGTGCCCGGTTGAAGTGATTCCGCACCTTCTGGATGCCTGGTCGCATTATCCGGACGCCCCCGGCCCGGTGACTTGGGTGTATCCCTTTGCCCAGAATCATCAAATCGGTTATGACAGCCAAAGGGCCAGCGAGGTGCTGTTTGGCGACTGGCTGATCAAGAGTGCCATCGACTCCGGGATGCCCTTGAACAGCGTCATATCCGACCGTAATTTTATCAAAGCGGCGGAGCGGCTGGCCGGCCGGTCTGTACTGGTTATGCCGGTGCCCGATCAGGGTTCGGCGGTGGAAAACGCAGTATTTAAAGTCCTCGCCGCCGGCGGCGATGTTTTGCTGTATGGCCCGGCCGGTCATGCTTCAGCGGAAATGCGGGCCTTGGCCGGGATCACGCTCGGCGAACCCCTGGAAGGGGAGTTTAAAGTTGCAGGCCGGTTGAGCGAGGATGAGATCACGACCGGCACCCTGGCGGATACTTTGCAGCATATAGCCCTGTTAAGCGGCGGCGGTCTCGAAGCCTGCGCCGGTGACGGAGCAGAAGTCAGAATTATGGCATCCAATCCGGCTGGCGCCAAACGGGTATACTATACCTTCAATAATCATGCCAAGTCCGGCCGGCTGGCCTGGGTCCGCGGCAGTTTCCCCTGTGAGCATCAGGTATCGCTGCGCCTGCCGGATAGTCACAAGGCGTCCGACCATGTCGTTCCGGGGACCTTGATGCGGTTGGCCCTGGAAGATTTCAATATCGTCGTCCGCTTTTCCCGGCGCCACGTCAATGACAAATCCCCGATGGTGCTTTATTCCAATAGCGGCAACAGCATGTATGTGACCGGATATGCACCCGATACAACCTGCAAGATGATGCTGTCTCTGCCGGACGGCGCGCCGATCATGCTGGGTTCCGATTGTGTTGTCCAGAACAATCGGGCCGAATATGCTTTAGTCCGCAGCTGGCACACGGAATGCCGGGTATTTGTCAAGCAGCAGGAAGAATCCAAGATCAGCTGCATCGTCAAGCCGTCTGTCTACCCAGGCATTGACCGGCGGTTTTATCTGACCGGGCTGGTTAACGCGGACGTTATTTTCCGGAAGACACCGGGTACCCAGGTCAAGCTGGTGAATATCCCGTATGTCGACCGGCATGGCGATGCCGATAAATTCCTGGATACCAACGTTGCCTATGCCGAATTGGCGGGAGACCGCATTTTATGCAGTCAGATAACCGGGGCGCTGATGATTGCCTGGGGGACCGGGGAGACCTATCCGCTCGTGGAATGAGTCAATCGATTGATCCCGATGATGGATGAGGCCCTTTCGAGCTGTAGGGACCCCGGTCAGATGACTCTTGCCGATGCATATTGAAAAAAATTTCTTGCTATGATAAATTATGAGAAACCAATTCCGAAAATGCATCCATCTGAACGGCCGGGTGACCGCAAGCAGCAAGGAAAGAAGGAGCTGACCCATGAGCGGAGATATCTTTACCCATATCCGGGCCCATTACAACGCGTTCACGAAGGCGGAGAAGAAGGTGGCTGACTTTGTGCTGCAGGATCCGAAGCCGGTCCTCTACATGTCGATCACCGATCTGGCTGACGCCTCAGGCGTTGGCGACACAAGTGTCTTCCGCTTCTGCCGCGACCTTGACCTCAAGGGCTACCAGGAATTCAAGATGGCGATTGCGCAAAGCACCTCGGCCGTTGAGGAACAGCCGAAAACCTCTGGTGCCGTCGCACCGGAGGCCAGCCTGCCTGACATGATCCAGAAAGTTTTCAAC
>JAEXPB010000234.1 GCA_023438965.1 Bacillota bacterium
GATCCGACAGCTGAATGCCAACCAGGCCGCGCGCGACCAGCTGGTCCGCCAGCAGGCTACGGCAATTGAACGGCGTGATCGGCTGACGCGGGACATGGCTAACCACGCGGCCGACGAAATGCTGGTGACCCAGTTGGCCGGCATCAAGGAAAAGCTGGCGAACCTGCTCGGTCTGGCCGGTGATCGCGCGGTCAACCGGCAGATGCTGGCCAAGGCCCAGGCTCACTTGACCAGGGAAAAGGCCAGCGGTGAAGCGCTCAGGCAAGCCGGCCAGACAATGGGGGAGGCTTGCCAGGCCGCCCAGGCTTTGGCGAATCAGGCGCGGGCGTCCATGCAGCGCCATCTGGGGGACCATCAACTGCGGGAATACCGCGCCGAACAAGCCAGCCTGCTGACCGAGCTGACCCTGCGGCAAAAGATTGCCAGCCTGGAAGAAGAAAGACACGCCCTGGCCGACGGCAAGCCGTGCCCGCTTTGCGGATCCACGGTTCATCCCTACGCCGCAGGCAACGTACCGGCGCTCAATGAAACCCGGCTGCGCATCGATGCCCTGCGGGAAATCATCGCTACGGCCGAGAGCCTGGAAGAGCAGGCCAAAGACAGCGACACCCGGTTGAATCAGGCCCGGATTGCCTGGCACGAGTGGGAATTGCAGCAGGCCAAGGCCGATGACAGCCTGGCCAGGGCGGCGGAAGAGATCAGCCGGCTGACCGATGAGCAAAAGGCGCTGGCCGATCGGTATGACCGCCATCAGGCGGCACTGCTGTCGGAGCTTCAGCCTCTGGGCATCACCGATCTGCCGGCCGAACGACTCCAGGTGATTGCCGCCGGATTGCAGGACCGCCGTCAGCGTTGGCTGAACTGGCAGCAGGATGACAAGGCGCTGGAGGATGAGCTGCGCCGGCAGACGGTCGAAATCAACCGGTTGGATTCACTGAAAGAGCCGCTGGAGCAGGCCAGGGCAGGCAAGGGAAACCAGCTGGCCGGGCAGGCCGAAGAACGGGTCTTGCTTGCCGGCCGGCGGTTCCAGGCCTTGGGTGAAAAAAATCCTGACCTGGAGGAGAAACGCCTGGCGGAAAACGTCAGTCTGGCCGAAGCCGGCGAAGCGGCGGCTCGTGAGTCTTTTGAGCAAAGCAAGGCGCAGACTGGGCAGCTGCAAAGCCAGATTGCCCAGCACGAGGCGAACCTGCGGCAGTGGGAGCCGATCCTGGCGACCCTGGAACAGGCCTTTGCCGTCAGCTTGACGAACGCCGGCTTTAAGGACGAAGCCGCTTATCAGGCGGGCAGCCTGACCGCCAGCCAGCGGAAGGACCTGGCCGCACAGGCGAAACAGCTGGATGATCGGCGGACGGACCTGGCCAATCGCCGCAAGGACCGGGAAAGCAGCCTGGCGATCGAACGGAACCGGCAGCTGACGACGGAGACCCTGCCTGAACTGACAGCCGCGTTGCGGAACAACCAGGATGAAATGGGGCAGATCGGCCGCGACATTGGCGCCATCCAGCAGGAGCTGGCTGGCAATGCCCGGAACAAGGCAACCCTGCAGCAACGCCTGGTCCAGATCGAAGCCCGGCAGGAGACCTGGCAGAGATGGAGCAAGCTCAACGAGCTGATCGGCTCCGCCGAGGGCAAGAAATTTCGCAATTTCGCGCAGGGCATCACCTTTGAGCTGCTGGTCGCCCATGCCAACCGCCAGCTCGAGAAACTGACCGACCGCTATCTGCTGACGCCAAACAGCGAGACACCGCTGGAGCTGAATGTCGTCGACAATTACCAGGCTGGTGAAGAACGATCCACGAAAAACCTTTCCGGCGGCGAAAGTTTCATCGTCAGCTTGGCCTTGGCATTGGGCCTGTCCCATATGGCCAGCAGCAAAGTGCGCGTCGACTCCCTTTTCCTGGATGAAGGCTTCGGCACCCTGGACGAGGACACGCTGGAGACGGCGCTGGAAACCCTGGCCAGCCTGCAGCAGGATGGCAAACTGATCGGCATCATCTCCCATGTGCCGGCCTTGAAGGAACGGATCAGCACGCAACTGGTCGTGACGCCGGTATCCGGCGGGCGCAGCGTGATCACCGGTCCGGGCGTCAGCCGCGGCTGAGCGCGGCCTGGCGGGTCGGATTCGGACCATTTGACCTGCGGACTTGTTAAGGAGGAGATATTAATGCCGGATATTGACAGCAGCCAGACCGCCGGGACCGGATCAACCGCACTATATGCTGCGCTGCAGCGTTATATCGATGAGCATTATATCGATCAAGAGCAGTCTGCTGTATATTATCTGATGCAGGAATCCTCGGGAATCGATTATGCGGCCGAATTACCTGAATCGAACGAAGCGTTTGTCGAAGCCCCGTGTCAAGATCAACTGCCGGCCAAACCGTTAGCCCGGCCTGCCATTGGCAGCCAGCGGCGGCGTAAGCTGATCGATGTCATGCAGCAGATTGAGGAAAGCTTCTCGCAAATGCTGATCCGCCTGATCGATGAAAAGGGGAAGAGTGATGTCGAGACTTATCGCCGGGCCAATATCGACCGACGCTTGTTCTCTAAGATCCGCAGCGATATCTATTACCAGCCAGCAAAATCCACAGCGCTGGCCTTAGCTATCGCGCTTGAATTAAATCTCGACGAAACCCGCGACCTGCTGCGAAGGGCTGGCTTTGCGTTATCACCGAGCAGCCGGTTCGACCTGATCATCGAGTATTTTATCCAGGAAGGCCGATTCGATTTATTTGAGATCAATGAGGCGTTGCACATGTTCAATCAACCGCTGCTCGGTGCTTAAATGTCGCCTGTCAAGCGACCGCTGACCTCTGTAAAAGTATTATCCTCATCGTATCAACGAAAGGGGATATTCATATGCGAAACGATTTAGCGGAATTGGTCTTTATCCTCGACAAGAGCGGTTCGATGTCCGGGCTGGAAAGTGACACGATCGGCGGCTTCAATTCATTGCTAGCCAAGCAGAAGATGGAACCAGGCGAGGCTTATGTAACAACTGTCCTTTTTAATGAAAACAGCTGTGTACTGCATGATCGGACCAATATTAAGGGTGTAGCACCGATCAATGAAGACGACTACTCGGTCGGCGGCAGTACCGCG
>JAEXPB010000242.1 GCA_023438965.1 Bacillota bacterium
ATCGTGCCGACATCCTTCCAGTAGCCGCAGAACCGGTAGGCCGAGAGTTTCAGGTTGGCGTTCAGCATGCCCGGAATGATGTCCTTGCCGAAATCATGGCTGGAATTGGGGTCGGACTCGTCCTGGATCAGCTTCTCCCGCAGGGTCGGCCAGTCGAAAATGTAGACGCCCATGGAGGCCAGGTTGCTCTTCGGGTGGCGTGGCTTCTCCTCGAACTCGGTGATCCGGTTGTTCTCGTCGGTGTTCATAATGCCGAACCGCGGTGCCTCGTCCCAGGGCACCTCGAAAACGGCGATGGTCGCGGCCGCGTTCTCCTTGATGTGCGAACGGAGCATCTTGGCATAGTCCATTTTATAAATATGGTCGCCGGACAGGATCAGCACCTGGCGGGGTTCGTAGTTCTCGATAAAGTCGATGTTCTGGTAGATGGCGTTGGCCGTACCCTTGTACCACTCGCTGCGGGCATTGCTCTGGAAAGGCGGCAGGATGAAGGTCCCGCCATGGTTACGATCCAGGTCCCACGGGTGGCCATTGCCGATATACGTGTTCAGCATCAGCGGCTGGTACTGAGTCAGCACGCCGACTGTCTCGATACCGGAGTTCGTACAGTTGCTCAAGGGAAAATCAATAATCCGGTAACGACTGCCAAAAGGCACCGCTGGTTTGGCCAGGTGCTTGGTCAGTACGCCCAGTCGGGCGCCCTGTCCGCCAGCCAGGATCATGGCGACAACATCATTTCTTGACAAATGAATCCCTCCCATTCGTGCTTGATTCATCCTTGCCGGCAACCGGTCGCAGGACCATGCCGCATAACGGCGGCAGGTCCAGGGTCAGTCGGGCCGGCTGGCCATGCTTGCCAACCGGTTCCGCCATCAGCGGTCCGCCGGGCTCGCGCCCGATCGGATAGCCGCTGCCGCCGAAATCCATATGATCCGTATTCAAGTCAACCTGATATGCTCCGGCTGCCGGCACACCAAACTGGTAGCCCGGCCGCGGCGAAGGTGTCAGGTTCATGACCACCACGCGGTAGTCGCCGTCTGCCGAACGCCGGAAATACGTATAGACGCTATTGGCCGCATCGTCGGCCGAAATCCAGGTGAAACCTTCCCAGCTTTCGTCTTGCTGCCAAAGCACCGGTTCGTCCAGGTAGTAGTGATTGAGGCGGCGGACAAAATCATGCAGCAAGCGGTGGTTGTCATATCCCAGCAGGAACCATTCCAGCTGCTCATAAAAACGCCACTCGATAAACTGGGCGAATTCGCCGCCCATGAACAGCAGCTTGCCGCCCGGGTGGGTCATCTGGTACAGGTACAAGGCCCGCAAAGAGGCGAACTTGCGCCAGATGTCGCCGGGCATCCGGTCGATCAGGGAATGCTTGCCGTGCACGACTTCATCATGCGAGAAGGGCAGGATGAAGCGCTCGGAAAAGGCGTAGACCATCGAGAAACTGAGCTGGGATTGGTGCCATTTGCGATGGATGTAGTCACGGGACATATAGTCCAGCGTATCGTGCATCCAGCCCATGTTCCATTTATGGGTAAAGCCCAGACCGCCGTCTTCCATCCGACAGGTCACCTTGGGCCAGGCGGTCGACTCCTCGGCGATCATCAGGCAGCCTGGTTTCCTGGCGCGGATCAGCTGGTTCAGCTGCTGCAGGAAGGCAATGGCGTCCAGATTCTCGGTGCCGCCGTGGATGTTGGTGACATAGTCGCTGCGGCCGTAATTCAGATACAGCATGCTCGATACGGCGTCGACGCGCAAGCCGTCGATATGGTATTCCTGCAGCCAGAACCAGGCGTTGGAGATCAGGAAGGAGCGGACTTCTTTCCTGCCGAAATCAAAGACATAGGTCCCCCATTCCTGATGCTCGCCCAGGCGCGGATCGGCGTGTTCATAAAGCGGCGTCCCGTCGAAGCGGGCCAGGCCGTGGGCGTCGCGCGGGAAATGCGCCGGCACCCAGTCGAGGATCACCCGGATGCCCAATTGGTGCAGGTGATCGACCAGGAACTTGAAATCGGCCGGTGTGCCGAAACGGCTGGTGACGCTGTAATAACCGGTGACCTGGTAACCCCAGGAATCGTCCAGCGGATGCTCCATGACCGGCAGCAGTTCGACGGCGTTATAGCCCATGTCCAGCAGATAACTGCCCAGGTCGGCGGCGATGTCGCGATAATTCAGGAAATTGCCGTCGGCATGGCGTTTCCATGATCCGAGATGCACTTCGTAGATGTTCAGCGGCCCGGCGGCTGTCGCCGAAGGTCGGCAGGACAGCCAGGCCTCGTCCTGCCAGTTGTAATCGTCCGGATCATATAGGATGGATGCCGTTTCCGGCCGCGTTTCGCTATGCCGCGCATAGGGGTCGGCTTTCAGGCTGACTTCGCCGGTCGGGCCGGTGATCGCGTATTTGTAGCGGTCCCAAAGCTGGGCGCCGGTGACGAAGCCGGTCCAGATGCCGGTCGAGCCCATCGGCGCCAGCGGATTGGCTGTCGGATCCCATTGGTTGAAACCGCCGACGACCGCAACCGCGCGGGCAGCCGGTGCCCATACCGCAAAAGCATAGCCAACATGCCCTTCCGCGTCCCTTTCCGGACGTGAGCCCAATAAATTGTAGCTCATGAAATCTTGACCGGTATTGAACAGGTATGCCTGATTCATGTTCCACCATCTCCGTTGCTGTCTGGCTGCCAGGCGGCAGCACGTCCCAGAATCAGTAAACGCCTCTATGATCATATTATACCGCACCGGTCTGTTTGCACAATAACAAAGAGCGGATAAAACCGCTCTTTGTTAAATGTGCTAAAAATTAACGTTATAGATTGGTAAAAGACTATGGCAAATTTTCATATCTGGTCCGTCGGCACAGGCATCAGGCTCACCGGGCTTCGACAAAACTGCCGCCCTGGTCAAAGACCTGCATCTCGGCAGGAATCAGATGATGATGGCGTTTGGGCAGGGCGTCGGCCAAGGCCTTTTCGAATGATTCCCGGCTGATGCAGCCTGTTTGCACCGCCAGGCAGCCCAGCAGGATGATCACGGCGAAATTCATGTTGCCCAGCTCCGAAGCCATGCTGGAGGCCGGAATCGGAAAATAGCGGATGTCCTGGCGTTCCGGCCGGTTGGGGACCAGCGCGCTGTCGACGATGATCAGGCCGCCCGGCTTGACCTGTTTGACAAATTTCTCCAGCGATGGGCCATTCATGGCGATCAGGACGTCGGCGTCGTTGATGACCGGCGAGCCGATCGGCTCATCTGAGACGACGACGCTGCAGTTGGCTGTGCCGCCGCGCATTTCCGGACCATAGGACGGGAACCAGGATACTTCGCGACCTTCGAACAAAGCGGCGGTGGCGATGAATTTGCCGGCTGACAGAATGCCCTGGCCGCCAAAGCCGGCCAGGATGATCGAAAAATCAATCATGGTGCTACCTCCAGGTCCTGGCCGCGATAGACGCCAAGCGGATACTGCTTGAACATGTTCTCCTCCTGCCAGCGCAGGGAGGCGATCGGGTCCTTGCCCCAGTTGGTCGGGCAGGTGGAGAGGATCTCCACCATCGCGAAGCCGAGGCCGGCTTGCTGGACGCGGAAGGCCTTGCGGATGGCCTTCTTGGCCTGCATGATGTGCTTGAAGTCATTGACGGCCACCCGTTCGATATACACGGCGCCGGGCAGCGTGGCCAGCATTTCGCTGACATTGATCGGATAGCCCTGGACCTGGGGGTCACGGCCGAACGGCGACGTCGTCGTCACCTGGCCAAGCAGCGTCGTCGGGGCCATCTGGCCGGAGGTCATGCCGTAAATGGCGTTGTTGATAAAGAACGTGCAGATTTTCTCGCCCCGCGCGGCGGCATGGACGATCTCGGCTGTGCCGATCGCCGCCAGGTCACCGTCGCCCTGGTAGGTGAACACGGTGTGGTCGGGGTGAACCCGCTTGATGCCGGTCGCCACAGCCGGCGCGCGGCCATGGGCGGCCTGGACCATGTCGCAGGCGAAGTACTCGTAATTGTTGTAGGTGCAGCCGACCGGCGAAACGCCGATCGTGCTGTCCAGGATGTCCATCTCGCACATCACTTCGGCGATGATCCGGTGAATGATGCCATGGGTGCAGCCCGGGCAGAAGTGCAGGGGCTTGTCGGTCAGGCCCCGGGTTCTGGTAAATACTTTCTCCATTATCTCATCTCCCCGCAATCGACCGGATCTGGTCCAGGATTTCTTTCTGGGTCGGCAGGTTGCCGCCCGATCGGCCGTAGAAGTGAACCGGCTTCCGGCCGTTCACGGCCAGGCGGACATCCTCGACCATCTGGCCGCAATTCAGCTCGATGTCCAGGAAGGCTTTCTGCGCCGGGCTGCCGGCAGCCTCGGCGATCGCCTTTTCCGGGAAAGGCC
>JAEXPB010000087.1 GCA_023438965.1 Bacillota bacterium
CTGTTCGGTAGGCACAGCGAATGCCCGATTGGCCAATAATCGTGCCGGCCGTCGGGAAGTCCGGCCCTTTGATGACGGTCATCAGATCGTCGACTGTAGCGGTCGGATTGTCAATCAGCAGACTGACGCCGTCAATGACTTCGCGCAGGTTGTGCGGCGGGATATTCGTCGCCATGCCGACGGCAATGCCGACCGAGCCATTGACCAGCAAGCTCGGGAAACGAGCCGGCAAAACGATCGGCTCCATCTCATGCTCGTCGAAATTCGGTTTGAAGTCGACCGTATTCTTGTTGATATCACTCATCATTTCCATGGCGATCTTCGACAGGCGGGCCTCAGTGTACCGGTAGGCCGCCGGCATATCGCCGTCGCGCGAACCGAAGTTGCCGTGGCCGTCGACCAGCATATGACGCATGGAAAAGTCCTGGGCCATGCGGACCAGTGAGTCGTAAACGGCAGCATCGCCGTGCGGGTGGAAACGGCCCAGCACATCGCCGACCGTCGTGGCGCATTTGCGGTAGGCCTTGTCGGGTGTGAACCCTTGGGTGAACATGGAATACAGAATCCGCCGATGGACCGGCTTCAGGCCGTCCCGGACATCCGGCAAGGCACGGTCGGTGATGACGCTCATCGCGTAATCGATGAACGATTTTTTCATTTCATCTTCCAAATCGACTGGAATGATGGTGTTGTTCGGGTTGCGGAAAGCGGCGTCTACAGCTGCTTCTTTGAGTTTTTGCAATTCCTTGCGATCCAGTTTGCTCAGATCCTGGTTCTTGTCCAGCTGGTCAGCCATGCCGGTCGTTCCTCCTGTGGTGAACAATCATAATCTAAATTATTATATCATATTTCAATACTTTCCGGGTAGGTAAAACCGGCGTCCAAGACGGCCGACGCGTGCGCAAATCGTAAGCCGGCGCGCCGCCCTTTCCGGACTTTCGGCTTCAAAGCGGCTGCTGTTCGGGCTTTCCGGCTTTGCGAGGGTATGCCGCCGGGGTCGGGGAGGTTTTGCGGATAGTCAGGATCGTACGCTTCATATCGGTACCCGGCAGATCGAATTCGGCTATATCGGCAAGTTCGCCGCCGAGCAGGCGGATAGCCCGGCGGGCATCCTGCCAGTTCTCGCCAGACTGGCCTTTCATCGCCAGGAAAGCACCGCCGACCCGCACAAAAGGCAGGCAATATTCGCAGAGCGCCGGCAGCGACGCGACTGCCCGGGCCGTCGCGATGTCGAAGCGTTCCCGCAAATCTCGGGATCGGGCTGCTTCCTCGGCCCGGCCATGCCGGGCCGTGATACCCTCAAGCGCCAGCGCGGCGATTACCGTGTCCAGGAAACGGACGCGTTTTGCCAGGGCATCGAGCAGCAGGACGTGCAGGTCCGGGCGAATGATCTTCAGCGGCAAGCCGGGAAAACCGGCGCCGGTGCCGACATCGATCAGGCGAAGAACAGCAGGCGGACCGGCAGTCAGGGCGGAATCCAAAAAGGGCAGCAAGGTCAGCGAATCCAGCAGGTGTTTGACGGCAATACCCTCGTCATCGAGCACTGCGGTCAAATTGATCTTTTCATTCCATTCCCGTAAAAGACGGAAGTAGGTCAACAGCTTTTCCGACGCCGACACCGGCAACGGCAGGTTCAACCTGCGGCCAATTTCGTCGATCCAGGCAGCGAGGGCGTCCGAAGCAGAATTGCCGGCAATTCCTGCCGCCTGGCCGGTCATCATTGGGCTCCTCCCTGCAGGCTGTGCGCATTGGCTTGCAGCCAGACCAGCAGAACAGAAATATCGGCCGGCGATACGCCGGATATCCGGCCGGCTTGACCAACCGAAGCCGGGCGGAATCGGTCCAGCTTTTGCCGGGCTTCCAGACGCAGACCTTGAATGGCCAGATAATCAATGCCTTCCGGCAGCCGTTTTTGCTCCATTTTGCGGAAGTGCTCAATGCGATCCATTTCCAGACGGATATAACCTTCGTATTTTAATTCGACCTCCACGGCAAATTGTTCAGACGCCTGTAGTGCAGGTCGATCGGGATCGATCGATGCCAGCACCTGATAGCTTAATTCCGGGCGTTTCAGCAAGTCGGCCAGCGCAGCGCCGGTCGTGAGCGGTGTGCTCCGATTTTGTTCCAGGAGCCGGTTCACAGCGGCGTCCGGGCGAACACGTGTCTTGCGGCAACGCTCCAGCTCGCTGGCAATACGCTGCTGTTTCGCCTGGAAGCGCTGCCAGCGGGCATCGCCGATCAGACCGATCCGACGGCCGATGGGCGTCAGTCGCGAGTCGGCATTGTCCTGGCGCAGGATCAACCGGTATTCGGCCCGGGAAGTCATCATCCGATAAGGTTCTGTGGTTCCCTTGGTTACCAGATCATCGATTAAAACGCCGATATAGGCTTCCGAACGATCCAGGATCAGCGGCGATTCATTCGCAAGCAGCCTGGCGGCATTGATGCCGGCGACCAATCCCTGGGCAGCAGCTTCCTCATATCCGGAAGAACCATTCAACTGGCCGGCGCTGAATAATCCGCGTACTGTCCTGCTTTCCAAAGACTGCTTCAGGCAGGTCGGATCCAGGCAATCATACTCGATGGCATAGGCGCTGCGCTGGATATGGGCGGCCGCACACCCCGGCAGGGAGCGAACCATCTGCAGCTGGACGTCCTCCGGCATGCTGCTGGACATGCCCTGCAAATACATTTCTTCGGTCTGGCGGCCCATCGGCTCCACAAAGACCTGATGCCGTTCTTTGTCGGGAAACTTAACGAATTTGTCCTCTATCGACGGGCAATACCGCGGACCGATACCTTCGATTACACCGCTGTACAACGGCGACCGGTGCAGGTTGTCCCGGATGACCTGTCGGGTAGCCGGCGATGTCCAGGTCAGCCAGCAGGGCATCTGGTCCCCGCTGTCCAGCAGCGGTTCGTTCTCATGCTCGTAGGAGAACGGGACAACCTGGGTGTCGCCGTCCTGGCGTTCCATTCGGCTGAAATCCAACGACAAGCCGTTAAGCCTTGCCGGTGTACCGGTCTTGAATCGCTGCAGCGGCAAGCCTAAATCCCGCAGGGATGCGGAAAGGCCATGCGCTGGAAAAAGGTTGTCCGGACCACCGCTGAATTGGCTGCTGCCGACGATGATCCGGCCTTCCAGATAGGTCCCGGTTGCCGCTATGACAGCCCGGCAGCAGTATATCGCCCCAGTGCGGGTCTGCACGCCGACCACGCGCCGGGATGCCTGTCTTTCCGCGAATTCCGGACTATCCGAACCGTCGGTGCTGAGGATAGCCGTAATTTCTCCCTGGCGAACCTGCAGGTTGGGTTCCCGCTCGATCGTCAGCTTCATCATCTGCTGGTAGGCCCGGCGGTCAATCTGAGCGCGCGGCGACAGGACCGCCGGACCTTTGGATGCATTCAGCATCCGGAACTGGATCATGGTCCGGTCAGCCGCTTTACCCATTTCACCGCCCAAGGCGTCTATTTCACGCACCAGCTGGCCTTTGGCCGTACCGCCGATATTCGGATTGCAGGGCATGTTGGCTAACGAATCCAGATTCATGCAGAACAACAGGGTCGAACGGCCCAGTCGCGCGGCCGCCAGAGCGGCTTCGCAGCCGGCATGTCCGGCGCCAATCACAATAATGTCGGCTTCACCGGCCAGCCAGGCGCCTGTTTGCTGCATGGCCTGTTCAATAGTGGTCATCGGGCTTCCTTCCTCAATCGTCTTGCCGGTTTTGACAGCTCATTTCCCTACACAAAAACGGGAAAATATGGTTTGGATCAATTCGTCGGAAACAGAGTC
Source organism: Bacillota bacterium (assembly GCA_023438965.1). Classification (GTDB taxonomy): domain Bacteria; phylum Bacillota; class Clostridia; order Saccharofermentanales; family UBA5734; genus UBA8949. The sequence goes on from JAEXPB010000087.1 coordinate 3,794, forward strand.
GCCGGTGATGCCGGCCAGGGCTTCGGCACAGCCGCGCAGCAGCGAGGCGGCAAGATCCAGAGGCATTCCGGTCTGCAGGACTGCCGCAGCCTGGTCCAGGCAAGCCAGCGCCTGGTCCAGGCAGGCCTTGTGCCGGCTGCTGGTGATCAGGATTTCAGCGCTGCCGGCGCTGCCAGCCTGATTATAGCGATCCTGAATGACTTGGCGTATGCTGTCCAGCCCCTCACCGGTAAGGGAAGAGAACGAGAGCAACGCCAGGTCCGGCAGTTCGCGGCCAAGCCAGGCGCGGATCTGCCGGCTGCCGGCCAGATCCTCTTTGCCGGCGACCAGCACCAGCGGCAGGCCGGTGGCAATGGCCGCCTTTATTTCAAGCATTTCCTGGGCCAGATCGGTCAAGGGCGGCGAAACCAGCCAGAGAACCAGATCCGCCTGTTGCAAGGCTGCCCGGGCCCGATCAACGCCCAGCCTTTCAATGAGGTCGGCTGTTTCACGCAGGCCGGCGGTGTCGATCAGCCGGACGGGCAAGCCGCCGATATCGACGATTTCCTCGACCGTGTCGCGGGTTGTGCCCGGCACAGGCGTGACGATGGCCCGGTCAAAGCCGGCCAGCGCATTGAGCAGTGACGATTTACCGGCATTAGGCCGCCCCGCGATGACAACCGACAAGCCCTCGCGCAGCAGCCGTCCTTGGCGAAAACTGTCTGTCAGGCTGCGCAAGGCCCGGCGCAGTTCATCCAGTTCGCTGACCAGGCTGGCCGCGGCCGCGGCTGTCTCTTCGTGCTCCGGATATTCCAGGATCAGCTCAACTTGCGCCAACAGCCGGTAGTCGAAAGCTGACAGTTCCCGCAGCCGGCGGGACAAGCTGCCTTTCAGCTGGGCAGCGGCGGCTCTGGAGCTTTGGCGGGCTTCGGCCTGGATCAGGTCCATAACCGCCTCAGCCTGGGCCAGGTCCAATTTACCGTTGAGAAAAGCCCGACGGGTGAATTCACCTGCCGAAGCCGGCTGGACGCCAAGTCGAAACAGGCTGTCCAGAATCGCCTGTTTAACGGCAGTGCCGCCGTGGCAGCTAATTTCGACGGCATCCTCACCGGTGAACGAATGCGGTGCAGTAAAGCGGGTCAGAATAACCTGGTCGAGTACCCGGTGATCATCCGGATCCAGGATTTCACCCAGCGCACACGTATAGCCGGACATTTCGGCCACCCGCGGAAAGCGGGGTCCAGCCGGACGGAAAAGCAGGTCGGCGGCTTCCGGACTGCCGGGACCGGACAAACGAATCACCGCCAGGCCGCTTTGGCCGGGCGGTGTCGCCACTGCCGCACAGACGGATCCGAAACGGGCGGGATCCGGACTGGCTGGATTTGCTTGTTTGGTCATGGCCGGTTCAGTTCGGTCAGGAATCCTGGCTCGGTGCGATCACAACATGACGTTCCGGCTCTTCGCCTTCGCTGAATGTGGTGACGCCCGGGAAATTCTGCAGGGTCGAATGAATGATCCGTCGCTCGGCCGGGCTCATCGGATCAAGGTTATAAGGCATGCCGGACCGGACAACCTTGTCAGCAGCCCGCTCAGCCATATTGATCAAGGCACTTTCGCGCCGGCGGCGATAGCCGCCGATATCCAGGATAACCCGGATCCGCTCTTCACTGTATTTGTTGGCCACCAGCGATGCCAGGTACTGGATGGCTTCCAGCGTCTCGCCATGACGGCCGATCGCTGCGCCGCAATCCTGACCGTTGACCTCGATGTGCAGCGTATCGCCTTCGCGATAGGAGCTGATCTTGCCATGAATGCCGATGCCGGACAGAATGGCCGCCACATAGGCAGATGTCTCCGCTTCCTCCGGTGTTTCCGGGTCGCCGGCATATTCGTCGTCATCGCCGTAATAAGCCGCTTCCTGCTCGCTGGCAGCCTCTGGCTGTTCTTCGGCGGTCACACGAACCCTGGCTGGGCGTCGCCCGAGCCCCAGTAATCCGCTTTCACCTTCGTCAAGGACTTCAATGATGACATCATCGACGGAAAGGCCCATCTCGTCCAGCGCGTCATTGATCGCCTGCTGAACCGACTTGCCCGTCTTTTCGATTGAAATAGCCATTCTATACCTCCTCGAGCAGATACCGTCAGGTCTTGGCAACCTGCGTTTCCGCTTTTTTTGCCATTTCTTGCTTTCCCGCCTGATCGAGTTTCTTGGTGAACAAGAAATAGATCAGTACAGATTGCAAGATCATCATGATGTTGCCGATGATCCAGTATAAACCCATGGCCGCCGGCATGGTAAAAGTGGTCCAAAGCATGAAGATCGGCATAATGACATTCATGCTCTTCATCATCGATTCGGATTTATCTTCAGGTGTCTGGCCGGCACGGGCCGGATTGACCTTCTCCCGTTCCTTGTCTTCAGCCTTCTTTTTGCGATTCGGCATCGTCAAACGGGTGATTTTCATTTGAATCAGAGTGGTGACCAGCACAACGGCCGGGAAGATCAACAGCGGCAAATAGGTAGCCCAGGTATCGGCGCCAAACAGCTTGCCCGGCACATATGTGGGCGTCAGGCCAAGATTCATGCCGAGGAAATCGACATCGATCAATTGGTTCAGGCTCATCAGACCTTTGTTGACGACTTCAGCCAAGGCTGAAGGATGGCCGTTGAGCGCGTTGATGATCGGGATGTTCATGGAAGCGGCTTGTTTGGCGGCGGTTTCCGTAATCAGGGTGTCGCCGGCTGCATTTTTCATTTGCAGCAGCAAGGCGCCGATTTCATCCAGCTTCGTCGTGGAAATGTTCATGATATACTGCAGCGGCGCCTGGATGATGCGAAAGATCGGCCAGATGATGATCAGCTGCAGAATGGCTGGCAGACAGCCGGACAACGGTGAAGCGCCATGCTTCTTGTAGAGTTCCATCTGAAGCTCGCTCTGCTTGGCCTTGTCATTGGGGTAAAGCCGCTGGATCTCGGCAATTTCTCCCTGGAGAGCCTGCTGCTTGAGGCTGCTTTTCTGCTGGTTGATACCCAGGGGGATCATCAGGCCGCGCAGGATGATGGTAAAAACAATAATGACCAGCCCGTAGTTGCCGATCACGTGATACAGGACCTTCATGAACCAGCCAAAAGCAATATACAGGGGGTCAAACAGGCCAAGGGAAACGACCATCAGGTTCATTTCAGATTCTCCTTTATATGTTGGAGCGGGGCCGCGCCTGCTGTCCCGGCAGGCGGACCGGCAGTCTACCGGCCCGGATCAAAACCGCCTTTGCTGAATGG